>JAFAZU010000311.1 GCA_019239585.1 Acidobacteriaceae bacterium | reverse complement strand
TTTGGCATCGGGGTAGATGTCGCGGATTTGTGCCAGAACGTCAATCACGGTGCCGCTTCCGGTGCCTCCGGCCAGACCGGTGCAGACGTGAAACGTAACCTCGGTTGTTCCTTGGGATTGCAGGTCTTTAACCAGGGAGCGCAACTGGTCCTGAAACTCGGTCGCCTTGGCTGAAAAAAGAAAGCGGCCCAGCCTGCGCTTCTGACCGCCGAGTGTGACCCCAATGATGCTGCCAAGGATATCGCGCCATTGGTCGGGGCTGCCGATCCAGGGCTTGATTCCCGGATAGTTATTAATGTTTTCCAGGCGGGAGGCCAGGTTTGCGTCCTGGATCAGCAACTGGTTACGGCGGCTCAGTTGCACACTTGTGCCGAGAATTTTCCAGGAGGGCTCATCCAGGCCCATCATTTCTGTGCTGGAATCGATGTACAGATAGGACAGATTTACGCCGGGTGCTTCATTTCGGAACTCCTGGTAGATCGTTTTACGGAGGGCACGGATCATTTTTCCGCCCGTTCCTCCCAGGCCGAGAATAAGGTGGTTCGCGGGCATTGGACCTTAGTGATTGTAACTAATACAGGTTACGTAATCCATGCTGCGCGTGTTCGGGAAGCTATTTTGTCTGTACCGTAAGGGGGTGCAAATCGCGCAGAAGGTTTACTAGCTTCGGCGAAAGACTTTCGTCGAAGAGAAGCTTCGTCGTTCGGAAACTTTACAATTTGCCGCTAACTCGGCAGCATAAGCATAGATGGCCCGGAAGTCTTCGGGTTCAAGTTAGGATAACCCGCAAGTATCTGCTCCTGGGATGCTCCGCCTGAGAGCCATTCCAGAACCTCTTGAACCGTGATGCGACGACCTCGAATACAAGGCTTTCCAAAGCGCACGTCCGGGTTAATCGTAATGCGCCCAAGAAGTGAATTCCCGAGTACCGGCATACGCATTCCATTATAGATATGCCCTGCTACTTTGTAATAACTCCGCAGGCGATGCGGGAACCGGCGTTTCCTGCCGGATCGGTTTTCATGTCGTCGGCTTTTTCGTGAATCATCAGCGCTGTGCCTCCATTGCTGAACAGGGAGTTAGCGCCTTCACCGAGCGTTACATTCGGATCGGTTACGGTGGTCTTGGCTGTTCCGTTGTGGGCCACGGTAAAGTTCATCATATCCCCGGCATGAGGCCCGTCCGGATTTTGCATTCCATGTTTCTTGTTTTCCGGATTGAAGTGCGGACCGGCGGAAGTGAAGCCGGGCGGTTCACACTTGGCGTTCTGGTGGATGTGAATGGCGTGTTCGCCGGGAGGGAGGTTTTTGAGGTTCAGCTTAATGTTGACTCCCTGCCCGGAGTTCTTGCCGACTGGCGAGAGTGCTGCCGTGCCGACACTCTCGCCCTGTGCATTCTTCATGGTGACTCGAACTGGTTCCGCTGCCCGCAACAAGGGCGCTCCCAGCATGGAAAGGATAAATACCGTGCTCGCTTTGCTCATAGTTCTCTAGCATATACGGAAAGGGACGGCGATGGGCTGAGTCACAAAGCTGTAGGCCAGAAGTTTAGTTGTTTAAGGGTAGATTCCAGGAAAAGCTGAGTTGATTTATACGAATAGATCTTAATTTTTTTATTGACGACTGTAAAAGTTACAGGTACAATTCAAACACCTGGAGACATTTTAGATGTACCGAAAGCCGGTTTTTACGGCAGATTACGCGAAGACATTTTGCGTATTGCCGAAGAATACGTCTGCTATTCAAATTATTCCAGACGGGTATGATCGTATCCGGATGGGAACGCTTTTGCAACTACCGGAAGGCGCGCGCGTAGAGATTAACGGTGAGGGCTTTGACGACCGCACTGTTCGAATTGCCTGGGAAGGAAGCTGTTACTACGCCTTCCGCGAGGACCTCGAAGCAGGGGAACGCTACAAAGTGGGCGCGGTTGCCGGGTAATCTGTTTTTATTTTCACGGTTTCACGCTCCAGAACATTTCCTTGGCGGGAATGAATTCGACTGGAACTTCCTTGATGAAAGTGCGAAGCCAGAGCGCACATTCGTCCATGCCCGCTTGCTCCGAGGGAATGTGGCCCAGTAAGAGAAGCGATTTATGCTTGCCTTCGCTGACGGCGTCCGCTACGTATTCGATGGTTTCCCACTCAGGTACCTCGCCGATGAGCAGGGCTTGGACGTCGTCGCGTTCTAATAATCGCATTTGCGGCGCTGGTCCGGCAGCGCCCGGCAGAAGAGCTACCTTGGTGAGTTGCATATTTCTGTCGCCTACCACGCGCAGATTTTGAATGTTTAACTTCCTCTGTACGGTGTCCGCCAGTTTGCCGACCGTAGTCTCAGGCAGTTGAAACAGGTGCGCGTTTTCGGGATTTTGATAATGGGCCCAGCCTAGCGCCCGTGTCATGCCGAGCAGAATGCCGTCGGGCTTTCTCGCGTGCCAGCCGTCGTGAAAGCGCCAGACGACCAACCCGTGTTTTGTGATGAAATCCTGTTTTGCCGCCAGCACGGGGTCGTTTGCCTGCGCCAATTCCGCCGTTGTGTCGCGATGGTTGTAAAAAGTTGGTTCATGGGTAATTACCAAATTTTTGCCGGAAGCGGCAGCGCGCTCCAGCACGTCATAGGTAGCCATCATGGTCACGGCAATTCCGGTAACGGGCTTGTCGGGATCGCCCGCTTTGAAGGTGTCCACCGTGTTCTCCGGCATCGCAATTCCGATTTGCTTTTGAATTCTTTCAATAACTTGACGGGCAGTCAGCATGCTTGTTTGGGCGTTGGTCGTTGCCCCGATCAACAGGCTTGACAATAAGAGAGCGGCAGTCTTCACGAATACCAGTATGGAAAAGAAAAAGGCCCGCAACAAATGTTTGCGGGCCTTTGGTGGTCTGATTTCCGTCGGTTTAGAAGATGATTAAAGGGTGTGCCGGTCCTCTCGTTGCAGGTCCGCTGACAACTCCGGCACGGAAAGCGGGAGTACCTGGTTGGGCGAGATCGGCCCTGAGGACCGGTCATCCCTTCGCTTCACGGTACCAGCCGTGAATCAGTCCCGACAGATCCCACAAAATAATCGTGATACACTAGGCCCCCAGGTGGTCTAGCCGTAAGCCTCGGGTTAGCTTCGCACGGGGCTGTGCGGGTCGACATATCTCATTAGGGGGTCAAACGTGGTACCTGGTAGTACACACCTAGGACCGGACGAAAATGTCCAAGTCCATCGCCAAGTCAAGCGACCGCTGTACCGTTTTCGAACGCTACTACGGCTGCAAATCGGTCAATTTCTGCTTCTCTGTTGCGCGCTTCTTTTCTTCTCTGTTAGCGCTTTCAGCCAGGTGGGCGCAGGAGGCACCATCGTAGGCACCGTCACCGATCCAACAGGGGCGGCAGTGCCCAACGCAGATATTGCCATTACCAATCTCGACACGAACGCTGCTATGCATGTGCCCAGCAATGCAAGCGGCGAATATACTGCGCCCGGCTTGGTTGTCGGGCATTACACGGTCAGCGTCGAAGTTAAAGGATTTAAGCGGTTCGAGCAGACAAATATCCCGCTGAACGTGGGAGACCGGCGCACCGTAGATGTCAGGCTGGAAGTCGGCAACACCACGGAAAGCGTCGTGGTTCAAGCAGAAGCTGTCCAGGTGCAAAGCGAATCCAGCGAAGTGAGCTCCGTCATCACGGGACAGCAGGTGACGCAGTTGGCAACTAACGGCCGCAGTCTTTATACATTGACAGCGCTGCTTCCTGGTTCGTCGAGCAACATGAGTGATTACCAGAGCCCAACGCCCGTGGGTGGTAACTCCAACGTAAGCTTCAACGGGCTTCGCGTATCTCACAACCTCTATATGATCGATGGAGGCGAGAATCTTGATCGCGGGGGCTCCGGCAATATCAGCGTCATGCCGTCTATAGATGCCATCGGAGAATTCCGCGCTATGACCTCCAACTACAGTGCGGAATTCGGCCTTGCTTCGGGCGCCACCATGGCCATGGTGTTCAGGAGCGGAACGAAGGACTTTCATGGCGCACTCTGGGAGTTTTGGCGCAACGATGCGATCGATGCCAATAACTTCTTTAATAATCGAGCGGGCACGCCGGCTCCGGAACTCCGTCAGAATATTTACGGCTTCAATATCGGCGGACCGGTTTGGATTCCGAAAGTCTACAACAGGAATCGCGAGAGGACCTTCTTCTTCTACAACATGGAATGGCGCAAAATTGTTACGGGCGGCGTTCTGAATCAACAGGTGCCCTTGACGAGTCAATATGGCGGAAACTTCGGTTCGACGCCGGGCTCCAATCTGGCGAATTTCCACACTCCTTGCGCGAATCAGGTTGCGCCATCAATAGCGGCAAGGTTCGCCGCCGCGAATGTGGCGCTCAGTAACTGCCCTGCCGGAGGAACTGCGACGTACGCGGCCTGGCCGAACAACAACACCATACCGGCGTCGCTGCTGGATCCAAATGCGCAAGCGCTTCTAAAAGCGGGTATTTTCCCGGGACCGTCGATCCTTCAGACATCCTCGAGTGGAGTGACAACCGGCAACTTTGTCGGCGGAGCTAAGCAGCCCACCGATGTCCGTGAGGAGATCATCCGGATCGATCACCACTTCACGGATAAATTCTGGGTCTTTGGCCACTGGGTGGACGAGGCCATCAGCCAAACTTACGGGACCTCATTGTGGAACGGCGACAACGTGCCGACGAGCCAGGCGGTGTTCACCAACCCATCCTACAGCGGTGTGGTGCACGCAACGTACTCCATCAGCCCAACACTATTGAACGAGACCGCGTTCAACTATAACGGCAACCGCATCACCATCATGCCCACCGGCATCGTCGCGAGGCCCGGCGGGTTCAATGTTCCCGAACTGTTTCCGGGAAATAATTCCAACCGCATTCCGACCATCGGTTTAAGCAGCGGCGAAAACACTACCTTCGATATTGGAAGCTGGCCCTGGCATAACAAAGCGGACGACTATCAAGTCCGTGATGACTTGTCTTGGAGCAAAGGCAACCATCAGTTGAAGTTCGGCGCAAGCTGGATGCTTTACAAGAAGATCCAGGACCTCTTCGGCAATACCCAAGGCAACTTCAGCTTCAACGGGACCTATACCGGCAACGGCTTCGCCGATTTCCTGCTGGGATATGCAAACAGCTACTCCGAGCTGGCGATTCAAGACGCGGGTCATTGGCCCAGTCTCTCTTACGCCGCTTACGTACAGGACAATTGGAAGGTAACTCCGAGGCTAACTCTCAATCTCGGACTGCGTTGGGACGGCATTCCTCACACTTACGAGGACAACAACCGCCAATCTAACTTCTATTCCAATCTCTACAACCCGGCCAACGCTGCGACCATCCTGCCCAACGGGACGATTGCTCCGGGCAGCCCGGGACTCGGCAGCAGCCCCAACCCGATCCTTAACGGATATCCGCTTTACCTCAACGGAATCGGCGTTGCCGGACAAAACGGGATACCAAGAGGACTGGTGCAGAACCATTGGGCGCTGTTCGCGCCGCGCGTCGGGTTTGCCTATGATCTCACGGGTGCAGGTAAGACCGTTTTACGGGGCGGCTTCGGAATCATGTATGAACGCATTCAGGGCAACGACGTTTATAACGCCGGCCCCAACGTGCCGTTCACACTGAACTCCACGCTCAACAACGTTCTGCTTTCTAATCCCACTGTGAGCGTCGCGACCGGGTCGGCTGCAGCCGCACCGATTACGGCGCCCAGTATTACCGGCATGGTGTACAGCGACTACAATAACCCAGCGAGCTACCAATATAGTATGGGTGTCCAGCACCAACTGGGAGCAAATTCCGTGGTTTCAGTGTCGTATGTGGGAAATCAAAACCGGCATCAGAACGATTACCGGAACATCAATCTTCCCCCGTACAACCCGGCTCTGCTGACCAACATCGTAAACGGAGTTACACAGTATAACTCCGTCGCGCAATACCGCGGCTTTGGAGAAATCAATATGTCTGAGGACGCGCAAAACTCGTACTACAACGGCCTTCAGGTTGAAGCAAGATCTCAGATCCGGAGAGATCTGACGATGCAACTCGCCTATACCTGGTCACGAGCAATCGATCCGGCGACTGGAAACGGCGGGGCGGGAGACCTGTCACAAGTCTCGAATCCATACAATCGCGGGTATGACTACGGACCGAGCGGTCTCGATCGCACCCACGTCTTCGTTGTGAACTTCATCTACGACTTGCCTTTCTTCCGGAACTCGAACAATCGGTTCCTGAAGACCGGACTCGGTGGATGGGAGGTTTCCGCCATTGGAACCATGCAGAGCGGCCTGGCGTTGACGGTTACGCAGGGTGGAACCTTCGGCAGTAACGGTATTCCGGGATCTACCGTGCGGCCAAACACTGTTGGCGCCTTAAGTTACCCGTACACGGTCGACCAATGGTTCAACACGAGCACCTTCGTTCCGGCAGCTCCAGGCACCTGGGGCGACGCGGGCAAGGGACTTGTCCGCGGTCCAGGACGCGATAACTGGAATATTTCGCTGTTTAAACGTTTTGCATTCAGCGAATCGGGCGAGCGGAATCTGGAGTTTCGCTTCGAAACATTCAATACGTTCAATCACACGCAGTTCAACAACGTTGACACGACTGTGGCCGACGGTAATTTCGGCCAGGTCACCAGCGCTTGGGATCCTCGTGTCTTGCAGTTTGCTTTAAAGCTGCACTTCTGAGTGCACTATCCCTGTTCAACTGTGCTTATTGCGGGCCGCTGACCTTCATCAGCGGCCCGGGTTTTTGCTCTTTGTGCAATTTTGCTACGATGGCAAACTCCGCGTCCGCTTCCTGTATGCGCCCCAGTTCGCGGTATAGCCGTGCCAGCTTATAATGTGCTTCGTAACGCTTCGGATCTAGTTTGATCGCCGCCTGGAACTGCTCAATGGCGGCATTCGTTTTCTTTTGTTCGGAGTAGATCGTCCCCAAGTCCACGTGCGCGATGGCTATCCTGGTGTCGCCCTGAATTGCTCGCTTCAGATTCGCTTCTGCTTCTTGCGTCTTCCCGTTTTTCAGAAGTACGTCGGCAAGGAACGCGAGGGGCTTTGGATCATCCGGCGTTAACTTGAGTTCTTCACGAAACTCCGCTTCGGCTTCGGGATACCGCTTCTCTTTCCAGAACAGATACCCCAAACCGAAGTGCGCTTGTAGCTGTTTCGGGTCTGCGTTGATGGCGGCTTGAAATTCGGCAACTGCTTCCGGCGTACGATCATCGGCGTCGTACGCTTCTCCAAGCAGCATGTGAACTTGCGCCGAATTGGGATCACGACTCAGTAAGTCTCGAAAAATATCTTTTGCCTTGTCATACTGGCCCGACCACACATAACACTTGGCTAACAAGTACAGGATTTCCGTGTTACCCGGCTGTGTGGCGGCAATCGGCTGCAGTGCATTGGCAGCTTCTTTGTATTGGCCCAAGCCGAAGTAACTCATGGCTACGAGTGTTTTCGTTCGATCGCTCGGACCGCGCGATTCTTCCTTTTGAAACGCCTTTAAGGCGGGTCCAAACGCCCCGGACTTGAAATAGGCAAGGCCTAGGTCAAGGTAGATGTCCGGCAAAGTAGGATCGAGCTGC
>JAFAZU010000165.1 GCA_019239585.1 Acidobacteriaceae bacterium | reverse complement strand
TGGACTTGTCCCCCAAAGTGAGACAAACGGTTAAGACTCAACTTTCACCGAAAGGAGAATTGAGTCATGGGACAGCGTCGCAAATTTACGCGCGAGTTCAAGGAAGAAGCCGTTCGGCGGCTGGGGTTAGGCGTTTCTGTTGCAGAGGTGGCGCGAGCATGCGAGGTGAACCCGAACGTGCTGCACCGCTGGAGACGCGAGTTTCAAGATTACGGAAAGAAGGCTTTCAGCGGGAACGGGCAGTGCCGGGAAGACGAGAGCCGGATCGTGGAACTGGAACGTAAGGTCGGCCGCCAGGCGCTGGAGATCGATTTTTTGCGGCGTTGCTTGCAGCATGTCGAGGAACAAAGAAAGCTGCAGGCATTGACTTCGCCCCGCTCGTTTATCCGTACATCGAGAGAGAAATGAAAATGGCGAACCCACTTGCGGTAGCGGACTTGTGCGCGTTAGGTTACGTCAGCCGCGCAGGATTTTACCGTTGGCGCGAAGCTGGTGCCGCCACCGAGGGGGGTCTGGACTTGGGCGACGAGATTCAACGCATTGCTCTGGAATTTCCCTGTTACGGCTGGCCGCGTGTGACCAAAGAGCTGCACCGTCGCGGCTGGCGCGTCAATCACAAGCGCGTCTATCGGATCATGCGCGAGGACAACTTACTTTGCCTGCGCAAGCGCAAATTCGTGCCTGTCACAACGCAGTCGAACCACGATCGGCCGGTGTACCCGAACTTGGCCCATGCCATGCGCCTGGACGGCATCAACCAGCTCTGGGTGGCCGACATTACCTACATCCGCCTGCAACACGAGTTCGTGTATTTGGCTGTGATGCTGGACGCCTTTTCGCGCCGTGTGGTTGGTTGGGCGCTGGAACCGACGCTCAAAGACGAACTCACGCTGGCGGCCTTACATATGGCGCTGGAAAAACGCTGTTCGGCAGCCGGGCTGGTGCATCACTCCGATCGTGGCGTGCAGTATGCTTCGCTCGACTACACCGGCTTGCTGCAGCGGCACGGCATCACCATCAGCATGAGCCGGAAGGGCAACCCGTACGACAATGCCTTCTGTGAATCCTTTATGAAAACGCTGAAATATGAGGAGGTGCATCGTGAGGAATACCGCAATCTGGCCGAAGCTCGTTCTTCTATCGAGCGGTTTCTGGAACAGGTTTACAACGGCAGGCGGCTGCATTCGGCGCTCGCTTATCGTCCACCGGTTGAATTCGAATTGTCGCTGCTTCCCCCTTCCGCTTCGCTTCCGTTATCGCAGGTGACTGCATGAAAGTTGAGGGCGCCCTCGAAGTGCGTTTTCTCAGGCAGGCGGAATCTACCGCTCCGATGTGTCATCACATCTTTTATCCCTGGGCCGAGTCCTGCTTTCCGGACAGGCCGGTGCCAGGGTCTAGGACAAGCCGGAAAGAACATGCCCTGTCCATCGTCCGCGATGAGTTCCGTCCGGCTATTCCTCGGCGGGTTGCTCGCCAGCAGGGCCCGCCTCCGCTTTACCGGCAGCCCCATCCTAAAACCGTTCCGGGATCGGGCACAACAAATTTTCAGCGAACGGTTAACAGTGTCTTAACTGTTTGTCTCACCTCAGGGGACAACCTCAGTGCTGCCTTCAGACACTAGCGACGGCTCCTGCACGGAGAGACGAAGGGATGGGCGTGCAGTGTTCACAACAGAACTCATGTGAGAGCTAACACGCCAGAAATCGCCCTATTCCATCGAGCTTTGTATCGTGATCTACTCCCAGAGAAGAACCGTCGCCGGAAACAAGGAGCTTTTGCGGTTCAGAACAATCCGCTTCAGCTCGCGCCGCTCGTGGTCCAGATCGTCCCAGAGCGCTGGTTGATGCGCCTGTTCGGTACCTATTCGCATTGCACGGAATTTATGTTAGTCAGTGACATACACGGCAATACTTCTGGAATAAATTCTGACCCGAAGGGTTTCAGTAGGAGTAGAAGTCGTACGCGGACTAGCTCTAGCGCCCGCAACGATCTTTTCGAACGCACTCCAAAAAAGGAATTAATCATGTCAACTCTGCAGTTGCAATTACGACACGCTCGCTTATGGCCAAAAAGTTTTGGTGTGGCAGCCGGCCTGCTTCTGTTTGCCGCAGCATCCAGCGCAACCACATTTACCTTTAATACAGACCCATTTGCCGGCATTCCGAATCCGCCGCCGGTCATTCAGGGTGAGCCGTCTATCAACTTTAACCCGGCCACGGACTCGTTTGCTTTTAACCCATCGGCTTTTTCATTTGCGAACAACATCCAATTTGCCAATAACACGATTGAAAACTTGCCTGTCGCGAATGTCAATGCAATCGTGTTACAGACACTCGATAACGATAAGAATCCTGCCACTCCTTTTGGCGCAAGGCAGGCAGCTGAGCTGATTGGCGCCCATGTCACAACACCCGGCCCCGGTGTGTTCATCTACTTCAACAGCACTCTCCAGCTTGATCGGCTCGTTTTTTCCACTAATCTTACTGATCCGAATGCTAACTTAGCCGTGTTAGCCCGTTTCCCAAATCTTAGCGGTCAAACCGGCATTAGCGCGCTTCCGTCGTTCAGTTCAGCAAACTTCACAGCCACGCCTGAACCATCTACCCTGTTGCTGATGGGAATCGCCGGAAGCTTGCTCGTTCTCGTAAATTTCAACTTGGCGTTAAAACCAGAGAATAATACGTAAGGACAAGGGGGCATTCAACAGATCAGTATGACTGTATCTGTGTCGACGCCTCCACAAGTAATCGTTTACCGGCCTTTCAGCCACAAGTCGAACCGGTCACGGTAGCTGCGGCTGAGCTTCACCTCGCATCCGTCTCATAAAATCAGCACTAGCTCCCGGTTCGTGGCCGGGAACCAACGTTCGATTCGGTTTGCTTGTACGATGCAGGAACGATGCACCAGCAGAAAAAGCTCAGGATCCAGGCTGTTTTCGAGCGCTTGCAGTGTTTCCCGCATGAGAAATGTGCGGGTGCCAACGTGCAGCCGGGCATAGTCGCCATACGATGTAATGCGGTCTACCTGCGCCGCCTCAATGAGTTGCATACCGCTTCCCAGGCGAACTGCAAATCGGCTCAGGAAAGTAGTATTCGTCGGTGTCGGTGTACCGGAATGGCGATGGCGAAAGCGCGTCAAGGTCTGCTGAAAGCGATCATCGGAAAGTGGCTTCAATAGATAGTCGCGCGCTTCTACCGCGAAAGCTTCTACTGCATACTTCTCAAACGCTGTGACAAACACAATGAATGGGTTTATGGCTGAAGGCAGCGCGCGAGCCACTTCCAATCCGCTCAGTCCGGGCATCTGAATATCCAGAAAGATCAGATCGGGAGCTAAGTTTGGCAAAGCGGCCAAGGCGGACTCCCCATCAGAAAATTCAGCAACTAATTCAATATCGGGGTGCTCCGCCAAGCGGCTTGTGATGCCCCGTCGGGAGAGACGCTCATAGTCTACAACAACTGCTCGCGCTTTCATGCGACTAAACTCACCTCCTGATCGGTCACGGCCGTAAAGGGAAGTTCTATCGCGACCTGCCAGGCGTCTGTGCCATCGCCAGCTTGAACCGTAAGCACGCCATCCGCTCCGTACAATTCCTGCAGACGCTGACGCGTGTTCGGCAGGCCGATGCCGGTTCCAGCGCTTTTGGGGACGCTAACCGCAGAAGAACGGATGCTGTTCCACACAACCATTCTCAGCCGCTTATCCTGCTTTTCGGCCGTGATGGCAATGGTGCCGCTGGATGCATGAGGCAACACGCCGTGTACGACGGCATTCTCTACCAGAGGCTGAAGAATCATGGCGGGAACAAGCGCGTGATTCGCCTCGGGACTGATCCCGTATGGCCTGAAAAACCAATTGTTTGTATTCAGGCGGCAGCACGGTAATAGTAGTTCAGCATTCCACCCAGTCGCTCTCGCCGCTGGATCGCGCCGGTGCTTCCTATATGAGTCGGCTCGGCTTTGATCAGTCGATTGGCTAAGCCCTGGTGGTGCCGTTCCGCGTGATAGTGGGCGTGATAGTGGGCGATAAAGTTTTGCATGGCTGTTCGTAACGACTGCTCTCCGAACAGAATGAGACGGTCCAGGCACGATTCTTTGATCGTGCGTACGAACCGTTCGGCATAGGCGTTCAGATTGGGCGATTGCGGCGGTAACTTCACGGACTTCACCCCTACCCCGGCCAGCAAGTTCAGAAACTCGGCCGTGAACAGTGGATCGCGATCATGAATGAGATAGCGTTTGCCCAGAAGGATTCCGTCCACCGCATCAGTCACGTTCCTCCCTACTTGGCTCATCCACAATCCGTTGGCGGTGGACGCAATGCCGGCGATCTCCACCTGGCGTGTGGACAGATCCAAAAAGAACAGAACGAGGAACCGCTGCAGCCCCTTTCGCGTCCACGCTTCGACTGTGAAGAAATCCGCGGCCACGATGAATTCCCAGTGGCGCGTGAGAAATTCTTTCCAGGTCGTCTTCCGGTTGCGCTCGGGTGCGGGTTCGATCCCGTGCCGTTCGAGAATGGCAGCGATGGTACTGCGGGCCATCTCATGCCCCAGATGGGACAGAGCGTCTTGAATGCGTCGATAACCCCATTCCCGATTCTCCTGTGCCAAGCGAACCACCAAAGCTTCGATCTCGCCGACGATGCGTGGCCGCCCTGGTTCACGCTGG
>JAFAZU010000192.1 GCA_019239585.1 Acidobacteriaceae bacterium | reverse complement strand
GCGGCTTGCCGGGCCGGGTAGATACCGAAGAACAGGCCCACAATCAGGGACAATCCCACGCCCAGCGCAACCCCGACAATTGGCAGGTCCATCGGGAGCGGCGTTGTTTTCCGGACAATCACGGTCAGCAGGTAGGAAATAATGACTCCGATTAATCCACCGATAACGGCCAGCACCGAAGACTCCACCAAGAACTGATTAAGAATATCCTGCTGGCGGGCGCCGACTGCCTTCCGGATACCGATTTCCTGCGTTCGTTCCGTCACAACAGCCAGCATGATATTCATAATGACAATTCCGCCCACCACTAGGAAAACGGAAACTACTCCAAATGCCATGCCCGCGATAGCTCCCGTAAGATTATCCCAGGCTTTCGAAAGCGTGTCGGAACCGAACATGCTGAAAGTGTCTTCCTCATTCGGCCGGAGGTGCCGATAAGTTCGGAGCAGCATGCGTACTTCGTTCTCCGCTTCTTGCATGTGGTTCGGGTCCGCTGCCCTCGCAAAAATGGCAATATCGTTGTGCAGATTGTTGCCGTAGGTCTTGAAGTAGGAGTAAACGGGGATCATCACAAAATTGTCCTGTGACTGCCCAAAAACGCTGCCTTTCGCCTTTGCCACGCCCACGACCTCGTAGGGAACTCCATCTGCTTTAATGGTTTTGCCAATCGGGTCCTTGCCGCTAAAGAATTTCTCGCTGACGTCGGTGCCGATAAAAGCGAAAGGAGCATGCCGCCGGATTTCTTCTTCCGTCAACATGCGGCCGGTGCCTACTTCAATGTCGCTGAGATCCGGGATGGTGGCGGTAATGCCTTGCAAACCCACGGACTGCATAGTCTGACCTGCATAGGCAACGGTCACATTCTTGAAGGTTTCCAGGCCGATATCGCTGAGCAGTTGTGCATGGCTTCTAATGAAGTCATACTCCTCCGGCTTGATCTGCGGATTGCGGCGCTGCATCTCCAAAAACTTCTTTGGGTCCCAATTTCCAATAAACGCAATGCGCACCACGCGGAACCCGTTGGAGCCCATGTCCGAGAGCTTGGTTGCGATGTAAAGGTTCATGCCGTGGACGAAGGACATGACGGCAATCAGCGTGCTGGTCGCCAGAATGATTCCGAGCAGCGTCAGAAAACTTCGGAGCTTGCTTTTATTAAGAGAATCTAGGGCAATGCGGGCGGACTCCCAAAAAGAGGCGCTCGGCGCGATGGATCGCTTGCTGGGGGACATGGATTTACTATGTGATTAAGAACTACTGTTTTGGACGTTTCGACCGTTGTGTTGTTCCGTTTATCTACAGCCTATCTTTCTTATGGTAACCGCCCTTGCACATTAACTTTCAACGTGGGCTGTTTTCCAGCGCTTACGGTAACAACTTGAGATAACGGCAGATAAGGCTTTATCAGGGCTGGGTCCTGGTATGCGAGACCGTGGCCGTTCTCGATGGCAAGCACCCGGTACCGGCCTGGCACGACCTCCGGCAGAGTGAAAGTGCCGTCGCTGTCACTTTGGTCGCGGCGGGTCAGGTCGTTGCGGTCCGAGTTTTCCGGCAGCAGGAGCACCATAGCACCAGGAACCGGTTTATCGTCGCGTAAAACAACCCCGTCCAGGGCAGTTGAACCAGCAGAAGCAATGATCGAAAGCTGGACATTTGCACCTTCCGGAACTTCCAAAAAGCCGTTTATCCATTTTCCTCCCTTGGCATCAACGGATTGGAAGTGGAACCCCTCGGGGTTGGATAGGGCTAGACGATAACGGCCCGGCGACGCTGTATCACTTTGGGCTTGAAAAGTTCCATCAGCCCCAATTGGGGCTTGCACGAGCATTCCGCCTTCAGGACGGATAAGGTGGAGTGTCAACGGGTCGGTAGGGCGTGGCTTACCTTCGAAAGTGATATGCCCGGAGATGTTAACACGGGAAGTGCTGCTCAGATCAACCTCTGAGCCATTCTGAAGGTCCATTGTTTTAGCACCGATCGTCTGTGGACGTCCATTCTCAAATGTCTGAATGGAAACTTCATATCGTCCAGGAGCGATACCGCCAAGCTCCTGATGATCTCCGCTGCTCCAATGAAAAGGATGCATCGGAATTTTTTGACCATTAGGCCCCAGAGCAACAACCGATGTGTTGAAATTGGTGCCAGATTTTCTTTGGGAGTCCGGTAGGCGAATATGTACGGCGGGAACCGGTCGGAGAGTCATCTGAACTGTGGCAGTTCCGCCTTTGGTTACCGTAATGGGCGAGGCGGAAGAGAAATCAGTCGCGTCGGCGTAGTAGGTCAAAGGATAAGCAACATCGAACTGCTGGGAACTGCTATTCTGTGCGGCGTCCGGCGCATTCGTAGACGGGAAGTAGCTTTGCGCATACCAGGGATGGGCTTGCACTGCTAAATAGTAAGTACCCGGCTGCAAATGACCGAAGCGAAACTGCCCGGAGGTTTTCGTCACCTGCATCCCACGACCTGAAACTTCCAACCGCCCCGATGCCATATGCTGCCAGTAAAGATGGACCTGTGCACCCCTTAGTCCCGTTCCCTCTTCGTCCAAAATGGTTCCGGAAATGGAACCAGGTTTTTGCAGCGGAAAAACAATGTGCTCGCTGTCAAGCTCAGGACCGACCACGATAGCAGTAGAAAAGCCCTCTTCTCCTTGATAGAGCTGCATTCCCGAATCGGAGCGGCCTGCTAACAGTGAGTACTTGCCGGGAGAAAGGTTCGCGAAAGAAAAGCTTCCGTTGCTGTCAGTGATAGCAAACTGCGCGGCGTCGCGCTGCTGCGTGGAGGAAATTTGCACCAGAATTTTAGGCAGTGGCGTGTTTGTTGTGTCATCAACAACCCTGCCGCTAATCTTGTACCCGCCTGTTTGCCCCTTGAGACAGCCGCCTAGAAGCGCAAAGAGTATGGTGACGTGGAAAACCCACTTCATTGAGAGCCTCCATTGGTAATCAGGTTGAGCTGCATCTTGGCAGTCTCACCAGGGCCAAGCGTCACTTTTTGACCGGAAAACTTGCGCATGGCTTCAGGATTTGCATATTCCAAATCAGAAATATCGGAAAGGGCGTAAACTGTGTACTCACCCGGCGTGAGGCCAGGGATGGAAAGACTCCCGCTGCCAACAGACATCACCCTGGGCTGCATGCTAACCGAGTTAGGTACTAGCAAGAAATTGACGTTCACTCCAGGGGAAGCATCGGCAGCGAGAGTGAGCGTGGCGCAGTCATCCCGCAGGGAAACCTCAATCGGCGCACCTTGCGCACTCCCATTTACTACCGTGAGATCCTCGCGCAGCAAGTCCGTACCGCCGGAGGAAATGGAGCCAATACACGTTCTGCTAAAGCTGTTCGCCTGGACTTGGTAAGATCCTGGCAAAACTCCTTTAAAAACCAGGGTTTGATGATCGGGTGGACTACCTTCCGTCATGGGATGCAACTGGCCCTGTCTCCTCCGCTTTTGCCGGGATATTAATTGTAATTGAACCGGCATTCCACCGGGTGAGTTTGAGAAGTGAACGGGAATATCCGGCAAAGGCTGCAAAGCGAGCTGCACGCCTGTGATGTTTGAAGAGTTCACAGTGACTGGCTGCTCAGCATAGTAAGCCTCTCCATTGGGGCCCTGAAAGTGAGCCGTTACCGTACAGGTGCCTGGGGGAATGTGTATCAACCGGAACTGATTAGTACGATGGTTAACCCGGCCAAAACTCAACGAATTGCCCTCTTCGTCCTCGCACATAACCGTTACATTCTGCGGTCCCGAAACGGTGCCGGTGATGCTGTACGACGGCACGGGCGAAAGGCGGAAATCGGCTTCGGCTGCTTGTCCGGCCCCTACCGTAACAGGCTGCGCGCTACTCCGGTCCGGAGCGTTTGGGAAAAACTGTGCCGGGTAAACGTCGGTATAGGGACTGCCTTGCGAGGGCGC
>JAFAZU010000189.1 GCA_019239585.1 Acidobacteriaceae bacterium | reverse complement strand
ATTGAAACCACGTCCGGCACGACGGAAAGCGCCATTCATGCTTTGATGATGACGGAAGCGGGTCTTCCGATGCTGTTGGGTCTGTTCCTCGAAATCAACGCCGGGGTGATTCTATTAATGATTGTTGCCTTCTTCGCTCATGCGGCGACAGCCATCTGGGATGTGGCCTATGCCGTGGAGCGGCGGAAAGTTACTCCGAGCGAGCAACACGTTCACAGCTTTCTTGAAGTGCTGCCGTTCTGTGCGGTGTCATTCGTCCTGTGCCTTCACTGGAACCAGTTCGCGTCACTGTTTGGGACGGGCGCCGAGAAGCCGCAGTTTGCACTGAAGCAAAAACAGCCCCCTTTGCCGAAGAGCTACATCCTTGCATTCCTGGGCGCGGTGACCCTGAACGGAACGGCATATGGGGAAGAGTTGATCCGTTGTTGGCGGGCCGAACAACACGGACTTACAGGGGTAGACACGCCGGAGGCAGCTCGAAAGTTATACGCCAGCTAAAAAGCCCATGCTTCCAAAGACTGGTAGTAGCTCTGCATATGCATGGGTAGAACTACCACTGTAAACTTGCGCTGTGACGAAAGAGGGAACAGCAAGCTCTCACTGTCATGATGTCTTTAAAGCATTTAGGATTGTGTATCGTAGCGGCAGGACTGGCACTCGGAACCGCCACCGCGCAGACCGCGACGAGTGACCCCAATACGGCGGGCCAGAACTCGAACACGAGCAATACCCGTACGGACGACCGGAAGGGATTCGATTATGGCTGGTTAGGACTGCTGGGCTTAGCGGGCTTGGCAGGACTTCGCAGACGCGAGGCTCCCGACCGTTTGCATAACACGGCTAGCAGCCGCGCGTAAGCCACAGTCCCCCTCGTCGTTTCGGTGTAACTTTCAAACTCTCCTGGTATCTCCTCTGTATCCGCCGCTCTGCCCCGAATCGCGGTTCGCGTACACTAGGCTTGGAGTATCACGAATGGAAATTATACGAATCACTACGGACGTCAGTAAGCACGCAGGCTGCGGCGGCTTCCTGGGCATGTCTCAGGAAGCACCAGACTACATCATCGAACACAATGGACTCGAAACCCGCATTCCGGGCGTGGAAATGGTCTGCCTGCGTTGCGGAGAAAGGATTCGCTCGCAGGAGCAAGTCGAGGGAGAGGAGCAATAGCTACATTCGACGGTGTTTACCTCCCCCAGCACACGGAAAGCGGAATAAGTGCTGTGGACGTGGAGGAGAACCGGTTACACAGGCAGCCGGTTCTGCCTGTCGGCGAGAGCGGCAGTGATGCCACGGGAGAGGGTCGCTTTAGAAAAAGGCTTTCGGACGACATGCGGCTGTTGGAGAACGTCGGCATTCGCGCTGACGTAGACCACCGCTGTGGCCACCGATTGCTGAATCAAAGCGCCCGCTTCCACTCCATTCATCGACCCTCTCAACTTAAAATCCAGCAGCACCAGATCAGGCCGAAGCTCGCGCGCCTGTTGCACCGCTTCTTCGCCCGAATCCGTGACCGCCACGACGGCATAGCCTAGCAGGACTACGAGGCGACGAAGATCCTCCGCAATGAGAGCCTCATCCTCCACGATCAGAATGCGGGCTTGTTCCAGATTGAGATTCCACCTGCTCGTGAGACGAGGTGGGGGGAGGAACGGAGACAGTCCAAGTCAGTCCGGTCCCGGTTTGTGCTTGCACGGCGGCTTGCAACTGCTGTGCGAGTACTTGCACGGCGGCTTGCAACTGCTGTGCGAGTAATTGTACGAGACGAAGTCCCAGAGACTCGGTCCGCTCGATGTCTAGGCCGGAAGGAAGACCGATTCCATCGTCCTCGACGCGCAGGCGAATGACGGCTTCATCGAGTGATTCACCCGCTTTCACACTGTCCTGCACGTACTCGACCGAAACGGTGACCCGTCCCTCCCGACCGGCGGGGAAGGCGTGCTTCAAGCAGTTTAAAATCAGTTCGTTCGCGATCAGCCCCAAGGGGATCGCCATGTCCATGCCCAGCACGATGTCCTCGGTGAACACCTGCACGCTGATTTCGGCACGGCC
>JAFAZU010000155.1 GCA_019239585.1 Acidobacteriaceae bacterium | reverse complement strand
CAGACCGACCTGTTGAATCAGGCTGAGAATGCGAGATCGCAGGTTTCAGGCATATCTTTGGACCAGCAGGCGACGCAGCTCTTGCAATTCCAGCAAGCCTACGCAGCTTCCTCGAAGCTCATCTCAGTCATCGATCAAATGACCGGTGATTTGATGAACATGATTCAGTAAAGACCGGCAAGGAGAAATAATGTTCAGCGGAATTCGTGCGCAAGATGGGATCTTTTTATCCAATCTTGGTGACATTGAGAATCGAATCAGCAAAACCAATCAGCAGGTTACGTCGGGCATCCGCGTCGCCACGGCCGCTGATGACCCATCTGCAGTGATGCCCATCCTCCAGTATCAAAGCCAGATAGACCGCTTGACGCAGGTGAACACGAACCTGCAACAGGCGAACACGGAAGCGACAGCGGCGGACGCGGCCCTTCAGTCCGCGACTACAATCATGGACCAATTAGTTAGTATTGCGTCCCGAGGCATCACTGGCCAGGCAACCGCTAATGATCGTGCGGATCTGGGCTTACAGGTGCAACAGCTCCAGAATCAGCTCGTCTCGATTGCTAACACCTCCATGAGTGATCGCTTTGTTTTCGGCGGAGACAATGCGAACGTCCAACCCTATACTTTCGACTGGTCACAGCCAAGCGGCGTGGTGAGCAATTCAGCTAGCTCCGCTACGATGCAACTTAGCGACGGCAATGGTTCCAGTATTACCAGTGGAATGACCGCCGCACAAATCTTTGATCTTCGAAATCCAGATGGGACTGCCGCCTCCGGCAACATCTTTCAAGCTGTGCATGATCTAGGCCAGGCGCTGGGAAACAATGACCAGGCCGGTATACAAAACGCTCTCGCTACCATTAAAGAAGGGGCTGCGCACCTTGGGCAAGCATCCGTTTTCTACGGAAACGTCGAGAACTGGATTACACAGGCAACTAACAATGCAAACAATCAGCTTTCACCTTTGCAGCAGGCATTGAGCGCCGTACAGGACGTTGATATGCCCGCTGCGATTACGCAGTTGACATCGGATCAAACCGCTCTCCAAGTTTCGCTGTCGGCCCACGCCAGTCTGTCTTCTAAAACGCTCTTCGATTATTTAGGGTAAACCTTAATTAAAATTTCGGGTTTGTCTGCGATATAAAAAGCAGGGTAATCATTGTTGACTGCTGCACTACAGGCCGGGCGAATTTTAGAAGCTTGGAACGGAGCTAACTCCTGCTGTTTTGAAGCCGAGTTGGAGAGCGCTCTCGCGCTTTGCGAAACAGGCGCAACAGCCTCTGAAATGGAGAGCGAGCAGCAAGCCGTCCTCCAAAGTGTTGTGCAACACATCCGTCAGATTTCTCTTCACAAGGCGCCCCATTTGCCCGAGCAATGCGAGACGGGTTTCTTTCTTCTTCGTCATCTCCATAGCCGTGCTGCTCAAGCGGAGTCGGGAGCGCAGTGATCAGTTCTTACAGAATGGCCTTTCGCGTGCAACTACATGCACGAAAATGGCACGCTTGACAAGGTCATCTTTTAATTTTCGAAGACTGGATTTCACCACATTCGCCGGTTTGATTATTGCGGTTCTCGGAATTGTGGGCGGATTGTTGCTGGAAGGCGGCAAACTCAGCGATGTGGCTCAACTCACGGCTGCATTGATCGTTCTGGGCGGCACGGCGGGTGCTGTCATGATTACCACTCCTATGCACTTGTTGACGTCCTCTGTCAAAAAGTTGCCAACTATCTTCTTGCATCCGGCATACTCGGCTGATTCCCTCATTCAACAGATTCAAAGATACGCCATCAAAGCTCGTCGAAGCGGGCTGGTATCGCTCGACGCCGAAATCAACAGCATCGAAGACGGTTTTCTTCGCAAGGCGCTGACCCTGGTCGTTGATGGAACCGATCCTAAAGAGGTCCGCCGCATTATGGAGGTGGAAATCATACTAACTGAGCAGCGCGGCGAAGCGGAAGCCAGGGTTTTTGACTGCGCTGGCGGTTACGCGCCGACAATCGGCATCATTGGCGCGGTTCTAGGCTTGATTCAGGTGATGAAGCACCTGGAAGATCTCCAAGTCGTAGGCCAAGGAATTGCGATTGCGTTCGTTGCAACAGTTTATGGCGTATCGTTTGCCAACATATTCTTCCTGCCGGCAGCGAACAAGCTCAGAGCGCGGCTTCAGCTTGCCATTCAAATGAAGGAACTCGCCTTGGAGGGAGTAGTCGCCTTGGCCGAGGGGTTAAATCCTAGACTGATCGGGAGCAAGTTGGAGCCTTTTAAGGGGGCGATTGGAGAATCGCCGACGAAAGAAAAGCGCGAGCGTCGAGCGGCAGCGCGCACAGCGGCGTAAGGGTCTACGTCATGAGGAGACGCAGGCTTCACTCCGCCGCAAACCATGACCGGTGGCTTGTTTCGTACGCGGACTTTATTACTTTGCTTCTTGCATTCTTTGTTGTTATGTTTGCCACGAATCGGGCTGACAGGAACCACGCCAAAGCTTTATCGGAGTCCATTCAGCAGGCCTTTAAAAACGGCGCAACTTTCGGAGTTGGCAGAAGGGAGGAAAATAAACCGGCTGTTCAAAACACTAAGATTTCCCCAGGACTTAAAGAAGCTCCGGACACGGAAAAAAAGCCCCTACTTGAGTTAGAGGGTTCGCTGCGCAGCTTGGAAGCAACCCTGAAGTCTGAGATCGAGAGCGGTGCTGTTCATTTGTCGCTTGAGCAACGCGGCCTTATTATTAGCTTGGAAGCCGCAGCCTTTTTCCCCTCCGGCAACGATACCATCAGCGCTTCCTCCCGCCCGACAATCGGCAAAGTGGCGGACGTGCTGAAACGCCTACCGAACGCCTTGCGCCTGGAGGGACACACGGACTCCTTGCCCATCAGTAACAGGCGCTTTCAGAGTAACTGGGAGCTCTCGGCAGCGCGCAGCATTGCCATGCTACGTGTCTTAAACGGAGAGTTTGGAGTGGAGCGGCAGCGTATGGCCATTGTCGGTTACGCCGACACGGAAGCTGTTGGTCCGAACGATACTGTCGAAGGCCGCGGCCGCAACCGGCGCGTGGACATCGTGATTGTGAGCCGTTACGGCATGCAGGCGGAACCAGCTCAAACAACTACTGAACAGTAGATCGTAAAAAACACTGAAAGCCGCATGAGAATTCGCGAAATGAGTTTTGTAGGCGGACAATAACCGCAAGAAAAATCAAAACAGGGAAAACCCAAGGACACAAACCATGATCTCCATTCGTACCAACGTGGACTCAATCCACGCACAACAAAACCTCAGCACCAACTCG
>JAFAZU010000033.1 GCA_019239585.1 Acidobacteriaceae bacterium | reverse complement strand
GGCGCACAGGACCGTGCCGTCACTTGCTGTCCGCTCCATGACACCGATTCGCAGCTCTGCCGGAGCAAGCGGCGGTTCGGGAGTCCAGGACCAGTTGTAAAGTTCAGCGCGGGCCTGCCTTCCGATAGCGACTATGTCTTCAAAACCTGCGGTCGTTACAAAAACGATGCGCGCACCCTTACGCTCCAGCAGCGTATTGGTCCCTACAGTGGTTCCGTGCCGTACTTCGGCCTCCTGTCCCTTCGCAATCTCCTGCACGGCGTTCCATACAGCCGCTCCAGGATCGAGGGGGGTGGAAGGGACTTTCAAAACCTGAAATTGCCCTTCGGAAAGATAAACGCAGTCCGTAAAAGTGCCGCCGGTATCGATTGCGATTCGCATTTGCAGGCGTGAGCGCCTATCCTATTGTCATTGGTCTCTTCTCCAAACCTGACGACTCCATTATTTCGCTGGCGCAACACCACCCCCGCGCAGCGCCGCACCGTTTTAGCGGCAGGCCTGGGCTGGGGGCTGGACGCTTTTGATGTGATGCTGTACTCCATTGTGCTGGCTACGCTCATGCGCGAGTTCGGCATGAGCAAATCCACTGCCGGGTTTCTCAACAGCCTGACGCTGATTGCTTCCGCCCTCGGCAGCTTTGCCTTTGGTCTGCTGGCGGACCGCACCGGACGCCGCCGTACTCTGAGTTTGAGCATCCTGACTTACTCGCTGTGGACGTTTGCATGTGGATTTTCAACGAGTGTTGCAACTTTGGCGGTCTTTCGTTTTTTCCTGGGACTGGGCATGGGAGGCGAATGGAACGCGGGAGCTACCCTGGTGGCCGAAACCTGGCCGAGCTACTGGCGTGCCCGCGCTCTGGCAATTGTGCAAAGTAGTTGGGCGCTGGGCTACGCGCTGGCGGCAGTTGTAGCCGGCGTTGTTCTGGCGCGTGGCAATTGGCGCTGGGTCTTCTTTGTCGGCGTCTTGCCGGCGCTCCTCATCTTTTGGATTCAGCAGGGTGTGCCTGAGCCGGAATTATGGAAACGTCACGCAGCAGCCCAACCTGTTCTGCCGGTCGAACGCCGCCGGCTTTGGCGAACAATTCTGCCCCGTCTGTTCGCGCTGCTGGGGACCAACACTTTCGGCATGTTTGCCTGGTGGGGGCTTTTCACCTGGATTCCGGCTTACCTTGCCTTGCCGATCGAGCGCGGCGGGCGCGGGTTTAATCAGGTTGACTTCACCACGTTTCTTGTTCTGCTGAACTTATGTGGAATGTTCCCTGGCTATTTACTGTTCGGAGTGCTGGCAGATCGTTTCGGACGCAAGCGCACGCTGATCGGATATCTTCTTCTGGCGGCGCTCTCTGTTCCGGGCTTTGCTTGGGCGCGTGAGCCGGGTTTTATTTTGCTGACCGCTTCGGTTTCGGCTTTCTTCGGCACGGGTTTCTTTGTGGGGTCAGGCGTGCTGGGTAGCGAACTTTTTCCGACGGCGATCCGGGCGACGGCCCTCGGCGTTTCCTACAATGTGGCTCGCGGTCTGAGCGCTTTCGCGCCGCTGGTCATTGGCGCAATGGGAGAGCATTACGGTCTCGGTTGGGGCTTTGCCGCCTGCGCTGTCGCGTTTGCTTGTGCTGCGGTGAGCGCCCTTTTTGTACCGGAAACTCACGGTACGGAGCTTGCGTAGAGAAGCAGGCCATTCCGCGCGATAATGGAGGTATGCCAGACCTCGATATTTTCAGCGAAGACTTTTCTCAAAAGGCGGCAGAAGCTGGTAATCAGGCTCGGCTTCAATTGTTAAAACAGGGAATCCCGGTTTGCTATCTCGATTCAGAATTTGGAGTTGATGTAATCGAGTACCCGGATGGGCGGAAGGTTGAAATCCGGTTCATTCCAGGAGCGCCTGGAGGTCAGAATTATAAAGTGATCCGCGAATTGAAGCATTCTTCTGCTGCTTAGATGCCGGTCCTTACAGTAATTGCCGGACCCAACGGATCTGGTAAAAGCACTCTGATGCGTGTACTTAATTTTGAGGGCCGACAAAATCTACTCAACCCAGATGATATAGCAGTTGAGTTATCGCCAACAAATCCGGAGAAAGCGGCTTTCGCGGCAGGACGACAAGTCCTGGAGCGCACCCGTGAATACTTGCAAACGGGCGTAAGCTTTGCGATTGAAACAACCCTTTCCAGCAAGCAAAACATTGCAACTCTTCGCGTTGCCAGGGACGCCGGGTTTCAAATTCGGCTGATCTATGTTGCGCTGGATAATCCTGAAAGAAACCTTTTCCGGGTGAAAGAACGTGTCGCTTCGGGTGGTCACAATGTTCCAGACGAAGATGTTCGTCGACGATACTACCGCAGTCTAGCCAATGCTGCCGAAGCATTGCGTCTCGCGCATGAGGCTGTTGTGTATGACAACTCCGGGTTACGGCACGAAAAAGTTTTGGAAGTTCGTGACGGTCTTGTAACATGGCATATTGCCGAAAAACCGAAATGGGTTGCGGAACTCTACGAATCACTACTTCGCATTTAATACACTTGCGGGTATGACTCGCCGAACTCTGGTTGGCTCCCTGGCTGCCGCTGCCGCACTGCCATCAAAATCTGCTCCTCGCCATTCTCACACAGAGTGGCGTCCTAAACTCGGCGTTCTTGGAAAATATACGCCCGCCAATGTCGCTTTTGCTCAGGAAGCGGGTTTCACCAACATGATCCTGGATGCGGGCCAGCACTCCACGCTGGATGCCGCTACTCTGACAGACACTCAGATTGAGGAGATCAGGCGCACGCTCACCCAACACAAGATGCATGTCTCCGCCTTTCAATTGACCACCAATCACATTGACCCTGATCCTGATCGCCGTACCAGCACCAACACATATTTTGTCCGCGCCATTGAACTCGCGGGCAAATTAGGCGTTCCCTATATCGGCACGGCCTCGGGCAAGAATCCTCACCAGTCTTTTACGCAGCAAGTGGATGAAGTGGTACGCACCTACAGCGAGCATTACTTCCCTGCCTGTGAGCGCAACAAGGTTCGCATCTTATGGGAGCCTTGGCCCGACGGCCCGAATATCGCGACCAGCCCTGTCGGTTATGAAGCTCTGTTTAAAGGTTTCAACAATTCGCCCTACGTCGGCCTGCAATACGATCCATCTCACTTGGTCCGTCAATTCATGGACCCCATTCAGACAGCCCGCGACTTCGCCGATAAAATCTACGACGTTCATCTGAAGGATACGGAAATCCTCTGGCCTGTGCTGCGTTCCGGCGGTATCACCCCGGTCAACGGGCAAAGCTGGTGGCGCTACCGTATCCCCGGCATGGGTTCGATTGTCTGGCGCGACTTCTTCAGCGTCCTTCAGGACGTCGGCTACTCCGGCGCGATGTCGGTCGAGCAGGAAGACCCGCTTTATGGCGCTGACAACAATCCCGGCCCGGACTTCAGCGAAGATTTTAAGATGGGCTTTGTCATGGCGAAGCGCTACTTGTCACAGTACGTCCCTTGAGGCGCGTATCTCTAACGAGCAAACACGATAGCTGAACTCGACAAAACGGACGTCAGAACTGTAAAATCGTTGTAGGAAATTCTACATGGCCTCTCTTACCACGACACCCTATGAAGAGTTGGTTATCGGTTTAGTTACCGAAGGTCGTACCCCCGAAGAGATTATGACATTTCGTGCTACGCCAGAGGCGCAACGTCGAGTGGAGGAGTTGATCGCCAAAGAGCACGCTGGAACCTTAACAGTAGAGGAGAGTGTTGAGCTCGACTCTCACATGCAATTCAACCACCTTGTCATTCTTTTGAAAGCGCGAGCGGCTGAGATACAAGCTTCCCAGCAGGAATCGTGAGCCTCAGAGACGAGGTAGCCAGAAGAGCAGGATATATCTGCGAATACTGTCGCTTCCCTGACGGCTTCGCCGCCTATCCTCACCAACAAGATCACATCATCAGTGAACATCTTGAAGGCGAGACCACATTGGAAAATCTCGCGTTGGCGTGGGTCGATTGCAACAGGTATAAGGGACCGGCAGTTGCGGCCATTGTACGTGCCTTAAGGTAGGCGCTTTATAGAACAGGTTCAATGTCAGTCAGAGAGAAGTCATTTCCTTGGTATAAAAGCGGAAGGTTTAGTTCCTTAGCCGTAGCGTAGGCCGCACAGTCACAGATGTTCAACGCCGCTTTATGCCGCCCCTTTCCGTACTTTAAGAACGCATGGCGAGCAATTGAACAAGTGACTGAAGTAAAACTTCAGACTAAAATTCCGCTACTGTCTACCAGA
>JAFAZU010000021.1 GCA_019239585.1 Acidobacteriaceae bacterium | reverse complement strand
GTGAAGATCTGAATTCGGCCATAACCAAGCCGGTCGTACTCAGCCGAGAACGGATTGGAGTTGATACGGATCTCGCGGATCGATTCCTTCGGAGGCAGACGCCCGCCCGAGAAGCCGTCAATATAAATTTGACTGCCTCCTGGTCCGGCGGAGGGTCCGGCGAGCGCTTCCAGATCGGCTTGAAGGTCGTCCGGATCATCCGGCAGAGCATCCAAATCCTCCGGTTTCAAAACCAGCGCAGAAGCATTATTTGCGGGATCAGTGCTGACTGTATTTGTGGCTGTCTCATTCACGGTGACTTCCTGCCGCTGGGCCTGCAAAGTCATGCTGATGTCGCGTGTGGCCGCTTGGCCGGCGACTACCGTGACAGCGGTTATGCCTTCTTGTTGCAAGCCGGTGTAGGTCGCGGAGATGGTATAAGCGCCGGGAGCAATGCCGCGAAAGACATATGATCCATCCGCGCCGGTAGTAACGGTTCGTACCGTGCCTCCTTCGTTGGAGAGCGTAACGGAAGCACCGGGAATAACGCCGCCAGTGTTGTCCTTAATCGTGCCGCTGATGCTGCCGCCGGAGCGGACTGGTCTTCGTGCGGGAGTACCCGCCGAGGGCGACGTTTGCTGCGCCGGTACGGCTTGCGCCAGAGCAGAAATGGACGAGAGGAGGGCAGCTAAGATAATGCTGCTCAGTCGAATGTGCATTAAACCTCGAAATCGATAAAGAAATCAGTTAATAATCTAGGGTTGCTGACCCATTGCGCCTTCACTCATATTGAGGCTGTTTCCCCAATCACCCAGCGACTGCATCTGTCGCGGCGAAGCGGATTGAAAGATTGGTTCAACGCCGGCAATAACGTTGGAGGCGAGAACAACCGTCTTATTGGCAGGAGACGGAGAACCCGAAACAATAACGGCGTCACCGGACTTCAGGTCGGTTACTGCCATTTTCGGAAGACGGTCCAACATTTGAGACAGATCGCCATTTGCCCCCCGCATACGAGGGAACCCGCCGCCTGGACCTCCACCACCGGGCGCTGCGCCTGGTCCGCCGCCTCCCTCGGGGTGGTTCCATTCGTGCGTCGGCGGCGCTGGAGCATTCGTTACGCCCGCCGGTGCTCCAGATGTAGGCTCAGCTCCAGGGAGCGCTCCTTTGAAGTCCGGATTAAATCGGCGCGCCAGCATGTACGCCATAGGGGGCGGTAATCGCCGCACAGCGGATTCGTTCTCCAGCGTCACTGTAACCGGCTGCTTTGTCGCCAGATCTTTAATAACCATGCTCTTGCCGTCGGCAGAAAGAGAACTGATCGTACCCGCTACCGTGCGAAATGAACCGGAGTAAATCTTTTGAGCGGTGATGCTCGCGTCATCAGAGCTCTTCTCTCCGATGATCTTGACCTGATCTCCTACTTGAATGTCGGCGAACTGTGATGGGCTTGGAGTTTGCGGGTGCTCCGGCGAGTAGCGGATCAATTGCGCCTTCCCTGCGTCAACCGTTATGGGCTTAGGTCCTTCCGGAGTGCGGGCCGTAATCATTAGTTTCTGTCCAGCCGTGTCGATGGAATTCACCACGCCACCAGTACTCCGCTGCCAGGCAGTTGCTTCCTGCTGACGCATTTGCTGAACATCACGGCCCGACATCAGTATTACGCTACGAGCGGCAATTCCGTTGGGATCTGATTCGGCTTTAAACCCGCGCACATCTACGCGATCGCCAGGCGCAAGATCATTGGCCGTGATCCGTGTTGCCGACTTCAGGTCAGTTGCTCCGGGCGGGACCTTTAAAAGCGTTTTCGTATTTTGAAGCTGGATACTATACAGCGTTCCCGTTTTGTCCTCTTTCACGCTGACGGTCCCGGCGGAGGTGTCGACGGTGCTTACCGTGCCGAGAATGTGTTCGGTAGGTTTCGTCTGGGCAGGCGTCGTGTCCTGTCCGGCGAGGGGGAAAATCGCCGCGAAAAGGCATACAGCTAGAAACTGAAACTTCACAATTTCTCTCCAAAAAGCATTGAAGCTAATGTAGGAAAGGCGAATGCAGTTCTGCCGACGTTACATGCCGGAAGGAAAGTCGTGGAGAGTTTTAGTCAGGCTCAATTAAAAAAGGGCGTGTCAGCCCTCCGGCAAAACACACCCTTAGATGACGAATGCGACCGTTATTAATTAGGCAGCATTAACGAGCAGGTCTTCCAACATGTCGTTGCCTTGCTCCTGATTACGGTCGGCTTGCTCCTGACACTGGATACAGAAAGCGGCCCACGGCACAGCGGCAAGGCGCTTGGGGCTGATCTCCTCTTCACAGTGCAGGCAAATGCCAAAAGACTCATCCTCAATACGACGAAGCGCTAGCCGCACGTTGCGGAGCAGGTTTGACTCGCGGTCGAGATTACGGATGGCCAGTTCGCGTTCCGAGGCATGCTGCACTTCATCCAAAGCGTCAGCGCTCTTTTCAATGGTGATTGCATCGCGGTTGCGAACGATCCGTTCCAACTCGTCCTGCTTATTCTCCAGGATCTTTTTAAATTTGTTCATTTCGGTCTTCGTCATTTTATTTCTCCTTCATAACAACTAACTACTAGCGTGCTCACTAAAAAACAATTCGAAGCCGCCAAGTCTTCCGTTTAGACGTCGGCATTATCGAAAAAGGTGCATTAACCCTATCACAAACACCCGCACAAAAAAAGTACTAAATGTTTTGGGCGTAAGCGAAAACTCTGATCAGCGGAAAAGACAGATGGGCAACTCA
>JAFAZU010000019.1 GCA_019239585.1 Acidobacteriaceae bacterium | reverse complement strand
ACGTCCGTCTCCGTTGAAGTCGAAGATGGCCACACCCCCGGCCATAGCGGCGGGAGCATGACGCAGGGGTGTTTCGTCATTCTCCAGCCGGAACGGGATGGATTGTAACGTGAAATGGATCGGAGCGTTGGAACGGGCAGCGGGTCGAAGCGGCCAAAGTGCGATCGTGAATAGTAGAATCAGGAGGTAGCGAGTCCACAGTGAAGTTTTTGGTTGTCCTCTGCGCACTCCTGCTGCCCTTTCCACATGCTCTCATAGCGGACGAATTGCAAGATGCTGTCGCAGCATTCCAGAGAGGCGACTTGGCAGCCGCTGAAACGGCCGTGCGATCTGTCCTTTCCAAGCAGCCGGACGATGCGCGATCCCTGACACTGTTGGGGACCATCCTCGATGGCGAGCAGAAGTACCCGGAAGCCGAAACCGCCTACCGGCGGGCACTGCGCCTCGCTCCTCAATCCATTACTCTCCTCAACAATTACGCCAACCACCAGATGTCCGTCGGCGACCTAAACGGCGCCCGAGCCTCCTATTTAAAAGTCCTTGCCGCTGATCCCGCGCGCGCCAACGCCAACCTGCAGCTTGCTTCCATTGCCGTGCAGCAGAAAAAGGGAGCCGAGGCGCTGGGCTATCTCCAGCGCCTCACTTCCGAGGATCGCTCCTTGCCGCAAGTACAGGTGCTGGAAATGCAAGCTCTCTTCCTAAGCAACCGGCAAACCGAAGCGCGAGTAATTCTCGACCGTCTTACTTCTTCCGGAGATCCGCGCCTGAACTTCACAGCGGGACTTGCCCTGGCGTCACTGGGCGAGTACAACGAAGCGGAAATCCAGTTCTCACGGGCGCTCGAAGCCGCCCCCGCGAACTTCGATGTGCTCTACAACCTGGGCTTGGCCGCTTATCATGCAGGTCACTTTGAGCGAGCCCGGGATGTCCTCCAAGCCGTACTGGCGCAGCGGCCTCGCGATGTAGATACCCTGTATAATCTCGCGGGCGTCCATATTCAACTGAATGGGCGTGACAAGGCGCTGAGTCTGCTGGCGGAAGCCGCTCGTCTTGATCCGTCTCGCGCGAACGTTCAGCTCTCGATCGCTCAAACTTCCAACGATCTCGGATACGTCGCGGATGCGCTGCAAGCGTATGACCGGTATCTCAAGCTGGTTCCGAATGACAGTTCGGCACAGCGAGAGCGCGCCTTCATGCTCGCGGCGAGCGGCGATATTCCCGGCGGTATTGCCGGGCTCAAGGCCTATCTCGGAAAACACCCGCATGATCCAAAGGCCCTCTATGAAATCGGCATCGCGGAAGCCGTTTCCGATCCTGCGGCTGCCGCTCAGCACCTCACGGAAGCGATCCGCCTGGAGCCCGATTTCGTACCCGCTCGTCTGGGACGTGGCACATTGAACTTCACGCAAGGGAAGCCAGCAGCGGCGTTGCCGGATCTTGAATTTGCTGCTGCCCACACGCCGAATAATTCCACGATCCTCGATCGACTCGGCGAAACCTATTTGGCTTTGGATCGCGCCGATGAAGCTGTCAAGGTACTCCGGAAGGCTGCCGAGCTCTCGCCGAGGCAGGCCCATATCCTCCTGCATCTAGGGCGCGCGCTGGCCAAGGCCGGACGGACGCAGGAATCGCGTGACATCCTCGCCCAGTTTCGTAGTATGCCTCCGGAAGAAGGAGCTCCCGCACCGGGAATTGTCGACTACCTCGCGCTTCCGCCCGCGGAGTTGCACGCGCGCTACAGCGCCGAAGTTCGTCGCCAAATCCAGCAGAACCCCAAGAGCCCATCTCTGGTGCTCCGGTATATCAAGCTACTGACGGAAGAGCAAGACCTGAAATCGGCGGAGGAGCAAGCCGCCCGGCTGCTCGAATTGGAACCTCCCGCACCTTTGGCAGCCGAAGCCGGCCATGTCCTGACAAGATCAGGAGCATACGACTCAGCTAGGAAGCTGCTCGAATACGCGATCCCCTTCCTACCTGCCCCTGATACACAATCGCGCATTGACCTCGGCCTCGCACTGCTTCATACGGCCGGTCCGGAACGCGCATTGGCCATATTCAACACAGTTCCGGAGTCACAACGCTCAGCCGATTATTACCAGGCGCAAGCCCAAGCGCTCGAAACGGCGCATGACGACGATAGCGCACTTTCGGCTTACAAGAACGCTATCCACGCCGCGCCCTCCCGTACCGATGTGTATGAACAAGCGTGCTTATTCCTGGCCCGCCACAAGCGCGCGGCGGAGGCGGTAACGCTGCTCGATCAGGCGGACCGGAATGTGGCGGACAATCCGGAGTTACTGCTCATGAAAGCTGCCATGTTGAGCGCGGTACCTCATACCGATCAGGCAGAAGAATTGCTTAAGCAAATTCAGAGGCGTTGGCCTGAGTGGGGACCCTCCTACGTCACGTACGGAATCCTGCTTGAAGGTGAGAATCGTGCAGATCTGGCGAAGAAGCAGCTGGAAACGGCTATTTCGCTCGGAGTGACCACGGCTCAGGCTTTTGTTTATCAGGCGCGCGCTACGCTCGATGCCACACCGGATCGTACGGCGGAAGCGGCTCAAGCGGTCGAAAAAGCTTTGGCGTTGACTCCTGAAGACCCGCTCGTGCAGGCCACGGCAGGGCGCGTCTATGTGGCTCAACATAAATACGATCTAGCCGTACAACATCTGGAAGAAGCCGTTCGCCTCCGCCCGGACTACGTGCAGGCGCGCTTCACTCTCGCACAGGCCTACCGTGAACTCGGAAGAAAAGAGGATGCGGCCCGGGAATCGCGGGAATTTCAGCGTCTCCGGGCGACGGAGAGCGCAGCAGAGCCCCCCTCTCATTGATCGTTCAATGCGGTTCGAGACGCTGTTGTTGCCAACGGAACATGATGTCTTGCGGATTGAATTTTAGGTAGCCGCCGATGGTGGCCTTCGCGTCTTCCGTGCGCCCAGATTCGACGTAGAGCGTCGCAAGTTCGAGATAGGCTTGCTTGAGCGAGGGATCGAGACCGATTGCCCGTTTAAGTTCACGTTCCGCCTCGCTTGTCGTCCGAGAGCGTTTGAAAACGATTCCCAGGTTCATGGCGGCTTTCGCGCTCCTCGGCCGCAGTTCCACGGTGCGCCGGCCAATACGTACAGCTTCCTCCCAGTTCTGGTTCTGCAAAGCCAATCCTTCGAAGTCGGACAACACAGAAACGTCCCTTTTCTCCTCCGGGATGGCGTTGAGCAGATGCCAGCCGTCTTCAGCTAAGTGAGGGAGCCTGTTCGTAACTCCCGCGAACACTTCCGCCAAACCCAGATTGCGATCGCGCCACTCTCGCGGCGGATCGCGCCACACCGTCACGTTTGCGGGTTCATTTGCAGCCGCTTCGGTGGGCCTCCGCAGAATGCGATGATCTGTGCGGGCAGCATGCGGGATATCAGTTGTCGAGCCGCTTGGCATGTGACAGGTAGCGCACTCGGTCACGCTGGCTGGGTGGGTCGCTGGCGAGAGAGCTTTATGACACCCAGTACAAACGGCCTTGATTTCGGCTGCCCGATTGAAAGTCTCGCCATGGGGATTGTGGCAGGAGCCGCACCAAAGTTTCCCCGCCGTCGCTCGCACACACTTGCTTTGTGCGAGCTGTTCGACATGATTGACGGCATTCACATTCGTGTTGTTCCCACCCGTCAGGACATAGGTCGAAAAGGTTGCTTCGGTCTTCTCACCAGGATGGAAGTCGTCCCACTGCTTGCCTGGATTCAAAATGCGTGTCGCACCTTCCAAGTGACACTGCTCGCAAATGCTGTCCCTTTCGGGATGGGGCAGTTTCGCAGGGTTCACGATGTTTTGGGCGGACGGATGCTGGACGTGCCGTTGCCCCGATCCATGGCACCGGTCGCAGCTGAGCGGCGCCAACTGCATATTTTTTAAGCGGCGACGATCGTCATCAACAAATTGGGCGGAATCGGCATGACAGAACAAGCACGTATCGTCCATCTGCCGGTCAAAATCAATCACCGCCATTGACGAATAACCAGGCGACAAGTCCCATCCATACCGGTTGAAGTAGGTGAGCGGCGACTCGAACAGGTAGTCGCCCACCTGCACAAGGTACGTGCGACCCATGAAGTCGCCCCCGATCTGATAGCGGACGGGGTATTCCGCCGTCAGGCCCTGTTCGGACAATGTGTGCACCATCTGCCCATTGTGTTGCTCGCTCCTCAGCATGCTCTGCGATAGCTCATGCACAACATGAGCGGAAGGCAACGGCGCGGGAGAAACCATCGACTGCCCCATGGCCGAAGCGGCCCAGCGGGCCGACTCTTTGGGATGGCACGATGCACATGCGTTTTTGGCCACCTCCGCCGAGGATGCCTGAATTCCTGCCAACAGCGCGGCTATGCAAACCCACCTCATCTCCGGGAACAAGCTCCAGGATACAAGCGTTAAACGAGGCGCATTTTCTTCAAGATCGGCGCAATACGAAGTACGGCTGATTGGTCCGGTCTGCCGTGAAGCCAGGGTACAGCCAGGCTTTCTTCGGGGTCTCTTTCAGTTCAAAGTAATACTGCAAAGGATACGGCGAATCGGTGTATGCTCCGGGGATTTGAGTACGATATCTACTGGAGCTTTCCTCCATTTCGATTTTTTGAAATCGCTCTGCTTGATTGACATGTCGATAGTACAGGCGAGCGGAGGAGAGCGCGCGGCCTTCGATCGAGAGGGCAATATCGACTGGCTCCCGGGGCCGGAACCCAGCCGGTGGTTGGTGACGGCATGTGGCGGATGCTCGCCTCGGCCGTGTGAGGATCTCGGTGATAGCAGCTCCGACCTGCTCATCTTCGATCTCTTTAGCGGACGCCAGCCGCTGCTCCAGGCGCGCGATGTCCTGATCGAT
>JAFAZU010000002.1 GCA_019239585.1 Acidobacteriaceae bacterium | reverse complement strand
CGTGCATTGGGGAGGAACCTTAGGAGCCGTTACAGCGTCGGCAATCACAAACTGGAACAAATGCAGCCCGCTCTGCCAGCCTTCCTCCCGCGCATCACGGAATTCAAGCGCGGCAGGGTCCAAAGCCGCTGCCAGGAGGACCGTGTGAGCCCGGCGCAGAATTTCAGGAGATGCGGATGCCACTGCGATCAGCGCATCCGGCTCCGGCCGCTGCTGGCCCTGCAAATACTCCGGCACGGAGCGCAACCGCAGCAAAAGATGCGGAGTTCCGGGAGGGAGAACAGCACGTAACTGATGCGCCCTGCTCACGAGCGCTACAACCGCAACCCCTGGCGGCTGAGGCGGCACAAAATTCCGGTCGGGCGTTGCGGAGGTCACGGGAAGAGAAAGCCGTTCGCGCAGCTCGTAAAGCAGAATCTCGCCTAATTCCGGCTCCGGTTCGAGGAGAACAATGTGACGCACCGGCGCTATCTTGAGCCAAGGAGCAATCCGCCTACGCACCTCATTCATTGAGAATCCCTGCGCCCGGGTGTCGGCAAGAAACCGTTCAATCAGATCATCAAGCGGCGTGTGCTCTCCTTCGCCTTGTGAGTCACGAAGGTCGCGCACATAAATGCCGCTGCCTTTTCTGAATTCAACCCATCCCCTTGTCTGGAGATCACGATAAGCTGCGCTCACAGTGTTTGCATGAATGCGGCACCGTCGCGCCATCTCACGCACGCTGGGCAGCTTCTCGCCCGGTTTCAGCTCTTCGCTCATGACGCCCAGCATGAGCTGTGTCGTCAATTGATCGCGCAAGCTTGATCCGCAGTTTTTTGACAGCCAGAAGCGCATGGGAGTTTCGTGGCTATAACAATTTACTGTGTCCGCGAGCTTTCGGCATCGTCGCCCTGGATCTTTCTTTGCATTTTCTCGATAGCTTCCGCAAACTCGGCTGCGTTATGAATTTTATAAACGTTTCCGCGACAAGTATTGATGATCTGGTGAATGGCATCCGGAAACTCAGCACCCAGCCAGGGGAAGTACTCAAAATAGAAAATCCGGCCCTCGAGACCCTGACAGCTTTGGAGGTACTCGCGAGGAACTTTTTGCATAATGCGATTGGTTGGGCCCAGAAAGATAATTGCATCGGGAGAGTCCGCCGCGTTTCCTTCTTCGCTGAGGAGCTTAAGCAGGACTTCCAGCCAGCCTGTTTGGCGCTGTAAATTTTTATAGGAAACCGTGCCGAGTTCCAGATTTTGCAAAGCTTCCACCAGCTTGCGGAAGCTGCCGTGGTGAAAATTCTCGTCACGAAAAATCACGCGCTGCTGATCGAGATTGAAAGCGATAACGCGGGTAGAGCCGGCATTGATTTCCCTTACAAGAGAAGCCAATGAGCTTAGGAGAAACGCTCGATCCCAGGCGCGCAGCTTCAAAGCAAACGGAAACACCGGAACCGCATCCAGGAGCACGGAAATGCGCAGATTGCTTGCCGTACCCTCCCGATGACCACCCCAGGGCGGGAGTGTGGTAGAGGCTGCCGTATAAGGTTTAATCGCCAGCGGCGTTTTACTCTCTTTGCCGTGCGGGACAATTTTAACGCGCCAGTTCTTTCGAAAAGCACGTTGAGAGTTATCGACCACTGCGAGATCTACCTGATACTCGCCCTCACCGGCAGCAAATACACCGCTAAATTCAGCTTCATCGTGGAAATGTTTCCACTTGAAGTTGGAGCGGATCTCTTCCGGAATAGCCGGCACTTGGAAACGGTCTCCTAAAATCACGGCCGTTCCGCCCACAGGTCTCACACGGGTGTAAGTGGTAAGCGTGGTTTCTTTTCCTTCAAACTGCGCCAAGGAGCAGCGGACAACATAACCAGCTTCAAAGCGGAAAGTGAAATCCAGGAAAGGATGGTACGTCCAGGCCTTGCAGTTCAACTTGCTGCCTTCCTCGCCGTCCAGGATACGGTCAACAGAGCTGATATCGCGAGGGTTATGTAATGTCCATTGTGCGGCAAGCGGCACAGCCAAGAACAGAACCCAAACACAAGCACGAACGGTGAACATTCCCCAGTCCTGTTGTTGTTGATTGTATCGGGCGAAGATTGACGGTTTATGAAACACCCGGCAATGCTGATTTCTTCCTGAAGCTTCCAGGCCTGAAAACAGACAGCAGCAAGGTAAAACCTGAAAAGAGCAGCAATCCCGCCGTGCTTGGCTCTGGTGTGCTAATGACAGGAACGGCCAAGGGAGTTCCTAAACCAGCAGTCCCCCTCAGGACGGGAAGTCCGCTGCCTCCAAACAAAGTTGCCCCTCCCATGTAGAAACCCGATGGAGACAGCTGGGCAGGTCCATACGCTCCTCCTAACGGAGCAGACGCGATCGGTTGCGAGGCGGAAATCGTCGTCGGAGATGGAGGAAGCATTCTCGGCAAAAGCAGGTCGGCAGGCAGCGGAGGAGCTGGAACGTACAGGTCAGCTTCTGTCACAGGGAGAGGAGGCGCATCGAACGGAATATCGATTTTCGGAGTTTCCGGCGTGTTGAAGGCTTCTTCGGAAGGCTCCTTTTCCGGAGCAGTAGGTTGTTGAGGGGTAAAGGAGAGCCGGTTGCCGCAGCGGGCGCGCGCTAGATTTTTACCGTCGGACAGAACCAATTCACCCGCCGGTATGCGCCGCTTTGTTTTCGTCCAGTAAACCCGATCTGCTTTCCGGTATGAAACATACATTAGGAGGTCTTTCGGGGTTTGCTGGGCAACGGCAGTTTTTCCGAAATCGGCGTAATGTACCCGAACCACAGGGTCGAGCCGC
>JAFAZU010000119.1 GCA_019239585.1 Acidobacteriaceae bacterium | reverse complement strand
AAGAGGACAAAATCGAGTTGGCAGCGCAAATCCTCCAAAGCTCGGGAGATAAAATCCTTCTGCCGAAGGATCACGTAGTCGTCCGGGAAATCAAAGAGGGTGCCCCGAGCGAGGTGGTCGAACGAATTGAAGCCGATCAAATCGGGGCAGATATCGGGCCGGAAACGATCAAACAGTATTCGCAGTTGATTTCGGAAGCGAAGACCGTAATCTGGAACGGTCCTATGGGCATCTTTGAAATACCGCCGTTCGATAAGGGGACTTTTGCGCTGGCGAACGCCGTGGCGGAATCCAATGCCGTCTCGCTTGTAGGCGGCGGCGACTCGGAAAAGGCCATCAAAAGCGCCGGATTGTCAGACAAAATTTCCCACGTGTCTACAGGCGGCGGCGCCTCGCTGGAGTTTCTGGGCGGTATTGAACTGCCGGGAGTAGCCGCTTTAACAGATAAGCCCCTCGGTACAGCTTGATGCCGGTTGGAGTAAGAGCTGGTATGAAGAAATAAAATACTATCGACGCTACTGAACTTAAGCGGCAACTCGCGTTCACCCCATTCAAGCTCGATGCCGGAAGACCGCGATCCCGGAAGATCATGATCCCCAGGTCCAACTTTACGGCCAACAGAGTCTAGGACGCTCGAATCGGATGTGAGCGCCGCAACCCATTCTCACCGTCAAATCGAATGAACGCTGTGGGCTGGTCTTTTGCGCCGTCTTCCTGCCCACAGCAACAGAGCGCCGGAGCTGAGTAACAGCGACCAGGTCGACGGCTCGGGCACTTCGGAAACCGCGACAGGTGTAACGCCATCGGCTTCGAAGAACCGGAACTGGGCCTGATAGTCCGTAGTTGCATACCCCGGCCCATCGGGGAATGTTCCATCAGCGTACGCAGTGGATACATATTGCAGGGGAAACGATTCGCCAAGTACGAATTGATATGCATTAGCGACGAACTCGTACAGCCCAGCGCTCAGCCCCCCAGTGATGCGAACGTCAGATCTCCTGAATTGCCGTCTACGCCTGCTGCATGGATACCGGCATCAAAAGCTTCAATCCGAACAAAACCGGGTCGGACCGGTCCGGCTGTTGTTAAAGTTGTCGATACCGTGACGTGGCTTAACCCCTCTGTGTTATAGAACAGCGTGGATTGAACTGGAGTGCTCGCGTCAAGCGGATTAGCGACCGCCTCCGCATACACTCGCAAGGTGTTCCAATCCGCCGCATTCGCAGCGAGCGTAAAGGAGGCTGACCCCGTGGCGTTCACCGCTCCCCCTCCGGTGTTATAAGAACTGGTGGGCGGCGACGCTGGGACTGAGCAGCCATTGTTTGTCGTAAATGCCCGCTGTTGCGCGGGCTGGCAGGTAGTTTCAATCGTAATCGTCGCGACCCGAGTCGCCAGCGGCGTGAGAAACGCAAGGGGAACAAATAAAGAACTAGAGAGAATTTTTATAGTAATTGTTATGGTTTTTTGATAAAGCCGCTGCATTTGTAGTAAACACGGCAGCTTTGCCACTATACCAAACGCTATTTTGATGCTCCCCTTCAATTTTCCAGGTCAATAATTCGCCAAGGAAGTTTTCGATAACCTGGCCAACATCGGAACAAATGTGTTAGCCAACCGGGCCGCTTACGCGCGCTGGAGGACCAGAATTACCACAACTTGGTGGCTGCTGTCACTAATAAAGCTTGGCTGATTCTGTAAGATAACAGCATCTGCTGCTAATCCCTTTGCTGACCAAAAGGAGCAAGTCACCCCGGTAAACCAGGGCGCGTTGACAGAGAACCCAGGAACCCGCAGGCTTAAGAACATGAACGTTGACTTCACGCCCGAACAGCAGCAGGTGGTGCAGCAGGCCATTCAAAGCGGCCGCATCCGCCGCCCGGAAGAGGCCGCTCGGGAAGCCTTTTCGTTGTGGGTCCAACGCGAACGGGCCAAAATCAATCGTCCGCCTTTCGACCAGACGAAAGCCCGAGCTGCTGTCGCCCGTATCCGCGAACTGCGAAAAGGTAATTTGCTCCCCGAAGGCGTGACCATCCGCGACCTCATCAACGAAGGCCGCGCGTAGACGTGCTGGTACTGGATAACTCCGTCACTATGCACTGGTGTTTTGAGAACGCCACTCATCCTTACGCCGACAGCATTCTGCAACAGGTCGCCACCGACGAAGCCTTTGTGCCGGTCATTTGGCGTTATGAAGTCAGCGCCGTACTGGCCAAATCGCAAAAGGATGGCATTCTCACTCCAGAAAAAGCCGACGCCTTTCTCCTGCTGCTGGACTCACTGAACATTACCCTTGATCCTGAAAGTGCCGACCGTATCTCAACCGAGGTGCATCGGCTGGCGATTACCCATCGCCTGACTTCCTACGATGCCGCCTATTTGGAACTGGCGATCCGCAAGCAGTTCCCCCTGGCTACGCTCGATGACGAATTGATCCGAGCCTGTAAAGCGATCGGTCATCCGTTGGCGTAGGGATTTGATTAGAGCAGATCCTTTTCGTTGAAGTTGGGCTTGTAGTGGAACGTCTTCCGTGGAGCCTCTGCCAAACTCTTGTGATAATTCGCTAACGAGTTTCGAACCGGTACGGAGATTGTATAGGCGTTTCTGGGTGCTAGTATCAACCAAACACTCTAAAGTCAATGACTTACACCCACTGAGTGGATCTTTGTCAGCAATCCTTTCCGACACCCAACAAGAACAGAGAAACGTACGCGTGTAGAACGGTCTGTCCGTAAATTTACCTGAACTATTGCCTACTTACGAAGCAGCAAAAGGGCATCTACACGAATATGAGTGATAACGCGATTTTGTCGGCCATCGAAAAACAGGAATGGCTACAGCCGATTCAGGACAAAGGCGAGGAACTGGTTAAGAACGCCTACAAAGCGGCGGGTCCGGCTGGGCAGACCGTGAAGAATGCCTTGCATGGGGTCTGGCTGGGGCATCCCTTGCATGCAGCTATTACGGATGTGCCGGTTGGGAGTTGGACCGCTGCTCTCGCCCTTGATCTTTTGGAAGCGTCAGGCCAAACGCAGTATGCGGCAGGCGCGGACGCAGCGATCGCGGTGGGTTTAGTGGGAGCGGTTGCCTCTGCCGCAGCAGGCTTAACCGATTGGAGCGAAACTCATGGCAAGCCGCAGCGGGTAGGCGCTGTCCATGGAATGCTGAATTCCGTGGCGGCGGTGCTTTACACCGGATCTTATATTGCACGCAAGCAAAATCAGCGTAGCTTGGGGCGCAGCTTAAGCTACTTAGGTTATGCACTGGTGCTAGGAAGCGCGTACCTGGGCGGTGAACTCTCGTACAGCCAACGAATTGGCGTCGATCATGCAGCCGACGCAGACAAGGAATTTCCCCAAGAGTTCACCCCCGTTTGCAGCGAGTCTGACTTGCAGGAGGGTCAGCCGAAAAGGATCGTTTGGCAAGAGACTGAACTTTTTCTGCTCAAGCGGGGTAATGAAATCTATGCCATGGGAAACAAGTGTGCGCATCTGGGCGGTCCGCTTTCGGAGGGAAAAATTGAGGGTGACGTGGTGCAGTGTCCCTGGCATGGCTCCCAGTTCTGCATGAAAGATGGCTCGGTAGTTAGTGGTCCGGCAACAAACAATCAGCCAGTGCTGGATGTGCAGGTCGAGGGTAGTCAAGTGCTGGTGAAAGCGCGGCGGGATTGACTTCCTGCGCTGTATTCCCTTACTGACCGGCTGCTTTCCCATTCGAGATTCGCGCCCGTACAATTCGCAGGACTGCTTCCTCCACCTGATCCAAAGTCAGCCCTGTTGTGTCCACTAGTTGCGCGTCAGGAGCTTGGACCAAAGGCGCTTCCGCGCGTTTGCGGTCGCGCTCATCGCGTTTTTTCATCTCAGTGGCCACGCTTGCCGTATTCACACGACGGTCCGCTTCCTGCAACTCCCTTGCGCGGCGGCGGGCTCGTTCCTCGGAATCGGCATCCAGAAAAATTTTCACTTGCGCGGACGGAAATACGACCGATCCAATATCGCGTCCTTCCATTACGACGCTGTTCTCTTCCGCCATACTCCGCTGCAATCGCAACAGCGCCTTTCGCACACCCGGCACGGCGGACACTTTCGAAGCCGCTTCCGAAACCTGCGGCTCCCGTACGGCATCCGTAACGTCCTCGCCATTTAACAAGATACGGTTCCCGCCGGGAGGAAGCTCGATCCGGGCCTCTTTCGCAAGCTGCTCCAGCCGGTGCATGTCGCTCAGGTCCATACCGAGCCGCAGCGCCCAAAGTGCTACCGCCCGATAAATGGCGCCTGTATTGATGTAAACGAAGCCCAGCTTTTCGGCTACCCGTTTGGCCACCGTGCTTTTACCTGCACCCGCCGGTCCGTCAATTGCAACAATAATGCGTTTATTCGCCATACGCCAG
>JAFAZU010000749.1 GCA_019239585.1 Acidobacteriaceae bacterium | reverse complement strand
GGTTTTGCGCAAGCCGGGTTGCGGCGCGCCGTTGGTCAGAAATAGGTCAGGGTGCCCGTCGTTGTCGAAATCAATCACCGCGATTCCGCCCGCCATGGTTTCGATCTGGTGTTTTTCGGGCGTGGCGGCATTACGAAGAATGGCGGTGATTCCGGTCCGGGCGGAAAAGTCTTCAAAGCTTGGCGGAAGGAGAGCGGGAGCAAATGCAAGAAAGCCCGTGAAAGTAATCAATGCACGATAAAACAAAGGATGCCCTTATCTTCGGCCAGGAATAGAAAGGGCGGTGGAGCTTTGTTTGCACTCCGCCGCCCGGATCGTGCCAAGTGAGAGATGCTTACCAATTGATCTTGGCGCCTAGCTGGAGTTGGCGCGGGTACACGGTGTTGCCGATCCATGCATTGCTCGGAATGTAAGTTCCGAAGTTCGCGTCGAACGGATTGGTGTTGTACGTGTCATAAATATCCGTGAAGTGGTTGAGCACATTGAAGGCTTCAAAACGCAACTGAAGACTCAGCCGTTCTGTAATGTGCGTCGTCTTGTTCAAGGAAGCATCCATCGTAATGGCGCTCGACATGCGGATCTGGCCGCTGCGGAAAGAATTCACGGCTGGAGCGTAGCTGGGCAGCGTGAGCCATGAATAAGTGGATGGGTCGGTGCCACAACCGGCGTTGATACTGTTCTGGAGCGGCGCGATCGTTCCGTCGTTGAACTCCTGTAGCACGCAGGGGCTCCAGCCGCGAACTTTGTAATCGTGGAAGTTGGGAGTCACGGCCGGGTTCTTCAGCATGATGGCGTTCTGAGGCAAGTTGGCCGGAATGCCGGAGTTGTAGGCGAAAAATGAGGTGACTTCCCAGCCGCCGATCAGACGCCGGACAAATCCGTTGGTGGAATTACCCCATCGTTGACCCTGCCCGAAGGGTAGTTCATAGACCGGGGTGATTTTGATGACGTGCGGCCGATCCTGATAGTAGAGACCAGTCTGCGGAATCTGTTTTTGCCAGTCGTTGAACCCCCAGCGTTCCAACTGTTTAGAGAACGTGTAATTGGCATTCAGGGTCAGTCCGCCCCGGAAACGATAATTGTAAGTCGTTTGGAACGAGTTGTAATGAACAAAACCGTCATTCCGGCCCAACTGCGTCATTCCGGTGAACTGGGGGTAAGGCCGCAGCATCTGGTAACGGTTCACGGTAGGCGAAACACCAAGGCTTGTTCCTGCGAATGGTGCCAGTCCGTAAAAGGGATTGGGAACCTGAGCATTGCAGTAGCTCGCATTGCCGCCCTCCAGAGCATTGCAACTTTGGCGAACTGCCAGACCAGGGTCGTTCCAGGTACCCGAACCGGCTACTGTGCTGCTGGTTTGCAGATTCATAATATAGTTGCCGACGTACTTCAACTCCAGGAATGATGCCTTTGTTACCTGGTATTGGAAGCCAAACGAGAACTGATTGGAACTGGGTATCTTGAAATTGGGATCAAACCAATTGAATCCCCTGCCTGCGTAGGACAGCGCTCCTAAAGATGCTCCTGGCGGTGGGTTAATTCCGTTTGGATAGGGATTTGAGACCGCGTTCTGGATGGGCGTGCGACCGCCGTCCAGGGAAGTGACTATGGGTGTGTTATTGCTGAATCCGTTGTACTGCAGATAGTCGTTGTTCGGATTCATGAAGTAACGCCCATAGCCGCCGCGCATTACCAGCTTGTCAGTAATTCGATAAGCAAAACCGACACGCGGCTGGAGGTTGAACCAGCGGATTCCCGATGCCTCGCTGGTAGCCCCATTCACTCCGGCAAAGGTCATGCTGCCTTTGAGATTAGCCAGTTGAGGGTAAAGGGCGAGATTGGTCGGCGAGATCAAGGCTGAGATCGGGCTGGGAGCATTCGTATTGAATCCGGTGTTTAAACGGTTGTGGATCTCGTACGGAGGCAGATTGAAATCCCAGCGCAGGCCCAAGTTCAGGGTAAGCTTAGGGCTGACCTTAAAATCGTCCTGGATGAAGGGGGCGATATACCACTGCTTGAAGAACGGATAGGCAGGGTAGTTAGAACTGGGTGTAGTGCCGTTGTTGGCGTTCTGATAACCGAGCAAAAACGATGCATAGCTGTTCCCGCTCACGCCGTTCGGCTGTTGCCAATCGTTAGCCGTAAAACTGTTGTCAACGGCGAAACCGAGAATGTTTCCCGTATCATCGATGGCATACTGATTCCATCGCAAATCTACCCCGGTGTGAACCGAGTGGTTGCCCCAAACCTTGGTGATATTTGCGTTTAGAGCGTAATCATCGGTTATGTTTTTTCCGACTTGGGGATTGCGGCCCATGTTGGTGTATCCGTTGAACTGCCAATAGCCAAAGCCGACAGGTTCCGGAAGTTGGCTGATCAGTGACTGCGGCAGATCCAGATTGCTGAGATTGAAGCCTAAGCTTGCGGCCGCGAGACCTTTCTCGATGAAGCGGTTATAGGAGACGCGAAGATTGGAGACTAGTGTCGGATTTATGGTTCGCACCCAATCGACAACGTAGGCATCATTGATCCGCTGAAAAGGCAACTGACCACTTTCCCCTGGTTGGTTAACGAGACCATTGTCCGAGCGGGTCTCGGTACGATCGTTCGATGCGTGACGAACGAAAACTCGGTCCTTGTCGCCAAAGTTCCAGTCGAACTTTAGAATCAGATTGTAAAACTGGTCCGTGTCGAAATAGTTCGGAATGCGCAGGTCGTTGAATGAATAGCCGGCACCCACACTTGTGGTGTTCGGCAAAGGCATGTACTTGGTGACGGCTAAAGCGACAGGGTTTAAGCGGTTGGCAGGAATGATGTTTCCGGGGAACTGCTGGCGGGGGGTGATGGTGTTGCCGCTGGCATCATAGACAGCCGTCATGGGATCGTAGATTTTGATAAGATTTCCATTCGCGTCCGTGAGCTTGCTGAAATCGCCAGTGCGCATGTCCGGTTCCGGATAGCTCAATGTCAGCGGGTTCGGCGTTCCCTCGTGATAGTTCTCAAAACTTCCCAGGTAAAACAACTTTACCTTACTGTCCTTTTTCAGCAGCTTTGGTATGTAAACCGGACCCGATACCTGGCCGCCGTACTGGTTCAGAAAGTGATTCGTTTTCGGCGAGCCGACTGCGTTGTTCTGGAAAGTGTTCGCATCCAGCCAGGTGCGGCGAAGGAAATCCCACCCTGTGCCGTGGAACTGGGAGCCGCCGCTTTTCAGGACCGTGTTCATCACGCCGCCGCTGGTATGGCCGTATTGCGCGTCATAGGTGTTCTGCTGGATGCTGAACTCCTGGACCGCGTCAACAATCGGAACATAAGCAATATTGTTGCTGCCCATCTGTGCGTTGTTCGGTGCGCCGTCGAGTAGAAACTCGTTGTTCGACTGCCAGCCTCCATTGACAATCCACTGCGCGATGGCGCCGTTGTCAAACGGGCGCTGCCAGATGGACGCGCCGGTAAACGTAACGCCGGACATCATATTGCCTAGCATGAACGGATTGCGCGCATTTAACGGCAGCTCGGTCACCTGTAAAGTATCAACCACGCCGCCGCCGCTGGCAGATTGCGTTTCCAGCAACTCGGCCTGACTCGTAACTTCCACAGTCTCGGTTACCGCGCCAAGCTCGAGAGTGGCATCGACACCGGCAATTTGACCGACAGTCAGAGTCAAGCGATCATTAACATATTGTTTGAATCCCGCTGCCTTAATGGTCAGACGATAATCGCCAGGTTGAAGAAGCGGAACTGTGTAGCTTCCGGAATCGTCCGTTACAGCGGTGGAGATTGCATTGTTTGCCAAGCTGACGACTTCGACTTGGGCCTTAGGAATAGCCCTTCCGGAGCTGTCGAGAACGTGTCCTGATACGGTTGCTCGAAACTCCTGGGAAACTCCTGAAAAAGCGAACAGGAAAAAAGATATCAGCGCCCCTGCACTAAGCAGTCTAAGTTTTTTCAGCAACACGGCTACTCCTCCATTCGCTTTCGTAAAGTGATTCTTTTTCTACGCCAGCCAATGTGACAGACTTCTTAACCGCCGATCATATGCCTTTGGTAGTAGCATGTCAAGAGTAATACTTGAGTTTGTTGTTCACATACGATCTGTCCGCTTTGAGAACCGGGGAGGTGGAGCGTCAGAGTAAAAATAGGAACTCAGCCCGACCTATTTGGATTTATGGGGCTCTGTTGCATTTAGCATTCCGCTATGAGGCGAGCACATTGCGCCAGATCTCGCCAGAGCACCAACCAAAGCAGAAGGGAACACCCT
>JAFAZU010000725.1 GCA_019239585.1 Acidobacteriaceae bacterium | reverse complement strand
TCTCATCCAGGGCGGCAGGCCCAAGAGAAAATGCCTGGACAGAGCCAACATAAACGGCTCATAGGTGGAACGTAGAGTCCTCAGCCGCTCCTCTGCGGAATCCGCCTCGCTGAATGTTAATCCCGATTCGGAAAGCTGGCGCTCCAGTTGCACGAAATCATCCGGAGGCAAACGATCAGTTGCGGATGCTAATGCTTTCAGATGAAACACGCGGCAGAGCTCAACGGCGGCAAGCCTTCCGGTAGCGAATGTGACACGCGCTTGAAATGTGCGTACGCCGCTAAAGCCTGTCAGCAACAGGGCGCAAGTATCCAAAATGGCGGTCAGGGCAGCCAGCCAGCTTTGATTGTCATGCTGCGAACGGTAGTAACTGAGCATAGGATAAGACAGATGGCTTTCCACCAGCTCCGCGCACCATTGTTCCCATTCCTTCAATAAATCGCTAAGTTCCGGCATGGCTTCGAAGTCGTTATGACGACAAAGCAGCGCCGAGGCGGCGGGCGGCGATCCGGCCCTGGCATCAAGCTGAATGACGCGTGATTCCCGTCGCGAGAAAAGTTGATAAAGTACGGGCAAGTAACTAATCGTGACCGTAATGAATGCCAATCCAGCGCCGGATTCAACAATCGCCAGCATTCGGCTGAGACTTGTTTTCGGCACAACATCGCCGTATCCCACAGTAAAAAAAGTGGCTCCGCTCAGATAGAAATCTGATAGGAGCGAGACGGACCTGACGCCCTGTGCCGCCCAGTGCAAGAAGGCAAAGCTAATGATTAAACCTGATGCCCAAAGCAGGAGCAAAAGCACCATGGAGAGCGGCCCAAACAAACTGAGGAATGCATCCCGCCGCCGTCCCCTTTTAAGATGCCGGGCAATTGATGTCCAAGCACACCAACTGCTGCGGAAAAAGATGCGAACCGGACGAAGCGTCCGGCGCAAGCGTCTAGGCAGCAGCATCACCTCAAAAGCATCGCTGGTAACGGCGGCCAGCAGGAGAAGGCCGAAGATAACGGCGAGATATCTCATGAACGTGGCGCTAGGGTTCTTTACTATCGTTTTGTACTGCTTTTAAGAGCAGGTAGCCTGTCGTTGCGACCAGCGCATCCTCCGCAATGGCGACAACCGTATCGGGGATCTGCAGACGTTTATCCGCAAGCTGCCGCAATTTGAAAGCTCCGTAAGTGGCGCCGATAGCAGCCGCCATTCCACACAATGCGCCGAACAAAGCAGAACGCTTCTTTCCCGTGCTGAAAGCCGCGCCGCTCATTGCGCCTGAAATTGCTCTCGCAATGAGAGGTAGCGCTTTTGTCCGGTTGGGAATAAAAGGAAGTTTATCGGCCAAAGCTTCGCCAGCCGCCAGAATGGCAGTAGTTTTAGCAGTCGTTGAATTTTTCAGGAAACTAATCTGAGACTCTTTTATCGGCAGCACGCCGGAACTAGCCAATCTGCTCACGATAGCTGGCGCAGCCATGCTTCTCATGCCGGAAACTGCGCCGAGAACCGCCGATCCGGCGTAAACTTGTGCATCTGTCATGATTCTTATTCTCCTGTTTCATTATCTTGACGAGTTCTGCCATAGTTCTCATACACACCTTTGGGAGAATAATTCCGTGCTGCCGATTCCTGGACTTTACCGAATCAAAAATGACTACCGTATTCTGACGCCCACACTGCTGATTTATCCGGCTTTCGTCGATGCCAACATCCAAGCGACATTAAATATGGCATCCGGCGACCCAAATCGATGGCGTCCACACATCAAAACAGCAAAGATTCCCTTTGTGATTCGCCGGTTAATCGATTATGGGGTCAAGAACTTCAAATGCTCCACGACCCTTGAGCTCCTGACAGCCTGCGAATCCGGCGCTCCGGATGTGCTTCTGGCCTTTCCGGTCATGGGCGCGAACGCTTCCCGCACGCTGGAGATTGCACGTTCTTTTCCGGCGACCCGTGTTTCTGTTCTGATTGAAACTACACGGCAGATGGAGCTCTGGAAAGATACGGACATCGGCATCTTTCTTGACATTAATTCGGGCATGAATCGTACCGGCATACGGCAGGATCGGGTGGCGGAGATGATTGATCTGGCCGCTTTCGCCGGGCCCCAGTTTAGAGGTGTTCATTACTATGACGGTCACATGGCGGGCGTTTCAGCGACCGAGCGTCAGAAGTACGTACAGGAGGGCTACGGACATTTGATGAACATTGTCCAGCAGCTTTGGAAGGCCGGATTAACTATTGGTGAGGTGATTACATCCGGCACGCCGGCTGCTCCGTATGCACTCTCCTACGTCTCATTCAGTGATGCGCCATTTATTCATCGCATTTCGCCGGGCACTGTGGTCTATAACGACCTGACCAGCTTGGAACAATTGCCGGGATGGGGGTACCGACCAGCGGCTTTAGTTCTCACAACGGTGATTAGTCATCCCAGGGAACGCACGGTCACTTGCGATGCGGGACATAAAAGCGTATCGGTTGACGCCGGTGTCCCAAACTGTTCTGTCCTTGAATATGAGCATTTGAAGCCGTTAAAGCCTAGTGAGGAGCATCTGCCAATGGAGAGCGAGTCCGGCGAAGGACTACCGGAAGTGGGCGAAAATTTGTATCTGATCCCGCGCCATGTTTGCCCTACCGTCAACAACTTTGATGAGGCATTGTTTGTTGTAGACGGGCAGATCCGCTCCGTGGAGCGAGTGGCGGCGCGAGGGCATGAACAGCGGTTCTGAACTATGCTCCTCCATCAATTAGTCGAAACGTCAGAACGCGTTGCCCGGACCAGTAGGCGATTGGAAAAAACGGATCTGCTTGCCTCTCTGTTGAAGCAACTGACGCCTGATGAGGTCGAGACGGCGGTTGCATTTCTTTCAGGTACGACCCGGCAAGGACGCATTGGAGTAGGGTATGCCAAGCTCTACAGTCTCGATACTCCGCCTGCGGAAGTTCCCAGCCTGGAGCTTTCCGAAACGGATCGGGCTTTGTCCGAGTTCGCGGCAATCAGCGGTTCAGGGTCGGAACGTACCCGGCGCGAGCTTTTGCAGGGGTTGTTTTCCCGAGCCACAAGCCAAGAGCAGCATTTCCTGAAACGGCTGCTGATTGGTGAATTAAGGCAAGGCGCGCTGGAAGGCATTATGCTTGACGCGCTTGCTAAGGCAACAAAAATTTCCCCGGATAAGATCCGCCGCGCTGCCATGATGGCGGGCAGTATTGGCGCGATAGCGCGAGCTGCTGTTGAGGGAGGGGAGCACGGGCTTGCGCCGTTTGATGTTCAACTGTTCCGCCCCTTACAACCGATGCTGGCGGGAACTGCCGATGATGTCGGGTGCGCTCTCGGAGACTTGGGAGAAGCTGCGCTGGAATACAAGTTCGATGGCGCACGCGTACAGGTTCACAAATCCGGAGATCAGGTTGCAGTTTTCTCGCGGCAATTAAATGATGTGAGCG
>JAFAZU010000475.1 GCA_019239585.1 Acidobacteriaceae bacterium | reverse complement strand
CTCTGTTATCGGTTCAAACGAATTCGTGAGTATGAATCGTATTGCGACATATCGGAAAGGATGACCTGATCCCCGACTCGTAAGCCATCCCGCACTTCAATCGTGTTCACAGAGGCGCGGCCCAGCTTTACATTGACTCGGCTAGCCCCCTTGCCGTCCGGGTCAACCTTAAATAGGCCAATAGTTGCGTCCGGCTCGCCGGATACGGGACGGTCCACATAGACGACATCGTTTACTCGCTCAATTTCAATGGTGCCGTCCACGCTTAACTCCGGCCGCGCGCCTTGGGGCAGATTTCCCAACAGGGCTACATCCACGCCCACTGTGCCATTCTGTGCGGCAGGATCAATCCGAATCACCCGGCCCGGAATAATGCCGTTGCGTGTGTCAATCGATGCTTCCTGCCCAACCCGCACATCTTTCATCTGCGTTTCCGGGATTTGCAGAACCGCTTTCAGTTTTGTGGGATCGGCTACTTTTGCCAGTAATGTACCTGCTGGAACACGCTGCCCCACCTCGACATCCACTTCCTGCAAAGTTCCATCGACACCGGCGCGGATCGTGAGTTGATCGACCTCTTTCTTTTTCAGTTCATAATCAGCCTTCGCGCTTTGCATGGCCACTTCCTGAGCTTCAATTTGCGCTTTGATGGCCTGATCAGCAATATCTAAGCGTTGCTTTTGCAGAGCCACGCGGTTTTGGAGCTGAGTCGCTTGGTTTACGGAGAGCTTTGATTCTAAATCGCTTTTCAGGTTCAGGCGAGTGAGTTCCAGGTCACGGTCGGCTGTGAGTTTCGCCTGCGTGTACTGAGACTCCAACTCAGCTAAACTGGCGCGTTGATCCAGCTTGTCGCTTTGCAGTTTTACTTTTAGATTGGCCAAGGTTGCTTCGTTCTGCTTCACGACCCACTCTGCTTTCTCGGCTTCCAGTTCCTTATCCGGATTGCTCAGCACCATAATAGGATCATTGGCTTTCAGGTCGACTCCGGCCCGGTGAATGATTCGAACGATGCGGGAATCGACGGCGGCGTTGATGAAATAAATCTGTTCCGGTTTCAACGCTCCCAAGCCTCGATGCTGAATCTCCATTGGACCTCGTTTCACTGTGCCTGGCCATAATCCACTCCACTCCACAGAGGGCGCTGCTGGCTTTAGACGCGCCAGAGCGACCGTGGTACCGCCAATGATGCCAATGGCAGCAACAATGATTGCTATCCGCCGGATCAAGCGGCGGCGGGCAACTTCTTTTCCTCGCGGTACATCCATGATATTTCTTCCTCCATCAATGCACGTTGAAAGCCAATGGCTAAAACTGGCTTAAGCTTACCCAAATCAATATCTTAGCTCTACGTTGCTAGTTGAAAAAGTGTCCGGTTTTGGGATTTGGTGTGCGAATTAGGAAACAGGACAGCGTTACAATTATGGATTCCCGATGAACCGACGACAGTTTCTGCTTTCAAGCGCCACCCTGCTAGCCCCTCGCTCCTCTTTGGCGGGGTCGGAACGTATTGAGATCATGCCGGACGAGGCAGTTTGTACTATTTCGCCTAACCTTTATGGGCATTTCACGGAGCACCTGGGGGGCTGCATCTACGACGGGATTTAGGTAGGCGAGAAATTGAAATTCTCCTGATGCATCTTGGGCCTCCAAGGTGATGTTACATCAACTCAGCCCACAAGCGTTGCGGTCCGTCAGCAAAGGGAGATTATGCCCGCCCTTTGTTATCGAAGTGCGATCTCCTTCTGACCGCTTGAAAGCGCAGCAAGAGAAATGCAGGGAGTGGATACAGAACGGCACACCAGAAGCCCTTCTAATTGATCCCAAAACGCGAACAGTTTACCGTTTCCTGCCCTCGGCTGATATGGAGAAAATTGTTGATCCTAATCAGGTTGAGAGCCTCTAGCTAAGATCATTTACACTCAAGTGCGAACCATTCTGGAAAGAGATGCTTGATTGGTAGCGTTTTAGGTTCCCACCCGAACCAGGACTTTGGAAGCGAGACTTAGGTTTATGTGACTGCTCCATAACGGCGCAGTACTTCCGCGATACGAGCCTTTGTGGCGGCAGGTCGGCCCTCCTGCTTGTTCAACCAGGCTAACCAGCCATCTTGGATCTTTGCACCGGCGGCAAGCAGCATTTCGAATATCGAAACAAAATCGATGTCGGGGTCGCCGTTGACAAAGGCCCATCCGCCATGTTCCAGCACCGTCCCGCCCCATTTGTTGATTTCTTCCAGCGGAGCGCCGCGTTTCAGTAGTAGTTCGATGATGCTGAAGTGTCCGCTGCCTACCGCCCAGTGAAGGCCTGTTGCGCCCATGTTGGCCTGATCGCGCAAATCCGCGCCATGTTGCAAGAGAAACTCCACAACGTCGTGGCGGCCATACATACAGGCCCAAAGAAATCCGCGCTGCACCTGCTCCTTCGCAGCGGTTGGCTCAAGGCTGCCATCCTCGCGGAAGAACGTTTCGACGACATCGAGTCTCCCTGCGCCAGCAGCCGTTTCGAGAGTGAGCCGAGCGCCACGAGAGGCAAGAAACTTGGCGGCCTTGCCGCGACCATTCGCCAGGCAAGCCTCGAGGATCGTGCGGCGATTGCCGCCGATTCCGGGCTTATCCATGACCGCACCATGCTCAAGAAGAGTCTGCACGAGGGCATCTTGCACACCGGCGCGCTCCGGATGAGCGCTGGTGGCGGCTAAACCGAGGGCAGTACAGCCGCCGTCATACGCATTTGACTCAGCGTTCACGTCGGCGCCAGCGTCCAGGAGCACTTTCGCAATCTCGACGATGTTCCTTGGCGTCTTCTGCCGGAAATCCTCAATGCCGTTCGCGGCGACATAGTGCAGCAGGGGTGAATTGTGCGTCCGCTGTGAACGTGCAAAAACGAGCTGCGGATCATTGTGCAACAGACGCTCTAATGTTTGAATGTCTCCCGAAATGATCGCGTCAGCCGCTGCTTCGAACCTCGCTGATTGGGAATTGCCGAGTTGGAGCACTTGAACCTGTTTGGCGAACTTGGGCCAACTCTCGAATCCGTGGACGCGAGCGACAAAAAACTGCGCGTCGGCGAGTTTGGGATCGGGCTTCGATAGTTTACTCGCCCGTATACTCTTCTCGATACGGTCGAGTTCTTCACGCTGTATCGACTCGCGCAGTTGTTGACTTACGGCCACACCTTGCAGACGAGCTTGTGTTTCCACTTCTTGGTAAGCGTAAGCGTTAAACCATTGCGCGGCCAATGCACGAATTGCACCGGCATCAAGGGAAATGCACGCTTTCAACAGGTCCTTCGCTTGTTTCTTGTACTGCTCCAGGCTGGCATGAGGCGAGAGCGGCCTTGCTTTCATACGAATCTCCTTTCATCACGTGCCTGGAATCCGCACTGATCAGGCTAAAAGAAGGTTCATACCTTCGAAACTGTTTGAATAGGTGGGCACGGCCCTTTCCGCGGACTGGATGCGCCCCGAGCGCCGGCCTTATAGTAGCATCTCGGCACCGAGAGTTAATGAGCTTTGGAAGCGTCCTTACCGCGACCTGATAGCTGCTTCAAACGCAGGGAGTGGCTTCGTATTGAGCACATCCGAAGCTTCCAGCCAGCCTCGCCGCGCCATGATGACTCCAAAACGTATGTTTTGCAGATGTTTCGGCAAGTGGGCGTCGGTCGAGATCGTGAAGCAACACCCTTTGCGCTTCGCGACCCGCACAAGCGGACCCGATAAGTCGAGCCGTTCCGGGCTGGCGTTAATCTCAAAAGCAACCCCACGCTCGGCTGTTCGGGCAGCAATACGCTCGAAGTCATAAGTATAGCCTTCGCGCTGTAGGAGAATGCGCCCGGTACCGTGACCCAAAATCTTTAAAGAGGGCGATTCGAGCGCCCGCAATAAGCGGTCTGTCATTTCGGATGTTTCCAGACTGAAGTAACTGTGAACGCTGCCGATAACTAGATCGAGTTCGGCCAGAGCATCTTCCGCAATGTCCATAGAGCCATCCCGCAGGATGTCGCATTCCAGACCGGAAAAGACGCGCAAGGGAAGCCCATCGCGATTCAACTCGCGGACCTGCTGCGCGAAAGCAACAACGCGCTCCTCATTTAAGCCGTTTGCCATCGCAAGCGCCTTTGAGTGGTCTGTAATCGCGATGTACTCGTAGCCAAGCACAGCGGCGGCTTCCGCCATTTCACGAAGCGTCGCTTTACCGTCGGACGCAATCGTGTGCATGTGGAGATCCCCGCGCAGGTCCTCGCGCCGTATCAGGTTCGGCAGCGTGCCGTTCTGTGCCGCCTCCAGCTCGCCGGAGTTCTCGCGTAGCTCAGGTGGAATCCATTCGTAACCTAGACGCTCGTAGATCTCCCTTTCGCTCTCGCCCGCGACCCGCTCGTTGCCTTCTAAAGTAAACAGGCCATATTCGTTCAGACTGAACCCTTTTCGAATAGCATCCGTTCGCAGGACAACGTTATGCTCCTTGCTGCCTGTAAAATATTGCATGGCAGCGCCGAAGTTTTCCGGCGGAAGCGCGCGAACATCTACCTGCAAACGTTCCAGACCAAACAGAACACTGGCCTTGTTTGGACCTTGCCCCAACACTTCCTGTGTCTTCGAATGATGAACTAGATGGTTCAGCACTTCGGCAGCGCCGGAACCGGTAGCCAGCAGATCGACATCGCCAATAGTTTCGCGCCCACGGCGGAGGCTGCCAGCCGCTTTCACTTCGTCAACACCGGGCAGCGCCGACATTTCAGCGATCAGTTCGTCCGCCATGCGACAAGCAAAGTTTAAAAGAAACCGGCCCGCGCTTTTGCGATAAGTCTCAATACCGCGCAGAACCTTTTCTTCGAGCTTCGCACCCATGCGAGGCAGTTCGCGCAGCTTGTGTTCACGGCAGATGCGCTCCAGGTCATCGACTGTTTTCACGCCATAGTGCTCGTAAAGCAAAGCAATACTTTTTGGACCGAGTCCCTGAATCTTCAACAGCTCCAAGGCGGACGCGGGATATTTGGCGAGCATTTGATCGCGGCGCTCAAATGATCCACGCTGGCAAAGCTCAGTCAGCACAAAAGAAAGCCCCTTACCAATGCCGGGAATATCGCTTACTTTTCGCTGGGGGTTGAATACGATGTCACAGATGCGTTCCGGGTGGGACGCAATAATCGAAGCGGCATTGCGGTAACTGCGAATACGGAAACTGTCCTCACCGGCGACTTCCATTAAATCGGCAGTTTCAGACAGCAGTTGAACGATTTCTTTGTTTTCCATGTGACGAGTAGTTGGAGAGAGACGCCGCGCCAGGCTCGACATGCACCAGCACATCAGCGACCCAGGAAAGATTGTCTCGAATCGCATGCTTTACGGATCTGGCAATATTGTGAGATTCGCGCACCGTCATATTAGGATCAACTTCCAGATGAAGGTCAACATGGTACTTCAACCCTGTCCGGCGGGCAAAGCACTTTTCAATGGCCAGCGCCCCGGGAACGCTCAGGGCGGCTGCACGAATTTCGGCCACTTTCGCCGGTTCGGGCATGGTATCCAGAAGTTGGTCGACAACACGACGCACAACCTGAATTGCAAGAAAAGAAATAATGATTCCGATCAGCATGCCGCCAATCCGGTCCGCCACTCCAAAACGAGCCGGATTGACCAGCGTCAGCCCGGTGCTGACCAGAGCGACAAACGTGGACAACAGATCGGTAATGTCATGCCAGGCATCCGCTTGCAGGGCTGTACTATCGATTTTGCGGCCTACATGGAATTTGGTGGAGGCCAGTGCGCTCTTCAGAAGGATTGCGGCAAACAGTGGATAGATAGCAAAAAGCTGCACTTTGCCCACTTCGGAAATCCTCAGCAGACTGTTGGTGAATATCCCTGCGCCCGTCAGCAGCAAGATCGCGCCTACAGCTAAACCAGCCAGTGTCTCATACCGTCCGTGTCCGTATGGATGCTCATCGTCGGGCGGTTTGCTGGCGAGCCATAAACCGGCGTAGACAATGGCTGACGAGAAAACATCGCTTCCCGTTTCAAAGCCGTCCGAAGTAACGGAAGCGGAACCGCCGGCGATTCCTACCCAGATTTTGGCGAGGGCGAGCGCCACCCCAAGAGTGATACTGACTAGAGCAATACGACGTCCAAACTTCGCTTCCTGATCGGCCATAAGGTGTGCTGGCATCGCGACGGTACGATTTGAGGATATCGCGGGTTGTCCAATCCTTTCAGAAGCGGCTGCAAACCAGGCTCGCCAGCAAAATTTACAGGCCCTATGAAACAAGCTATTCCATATAAAATCTATAGGTTATATTGAGATCTCGGATTTAGCCGCTTAAAGATTTAGATGCCCGCTGCCGGATCCTTTTACCGGACGCGATTCGTAAGCTCGCAAGGAAACGAAGGAAGAAGTAAATGGAAAAGCTTGCTCAGAATATTCAAGAGTCGTTCTTAAACAACGCCCGTAAGGACAAAACCTTTCTCACCATTTATTTAATGAGCGGCGTAAAACTATCGGGGCGAATCAAGAGCTTCGATAAATATTCAGTTGTTCTCGAAGCGAATAACCAGGAACAGCTAATTTTCAAGCACGCCATTTCGACAGTTGTGGTCTCAAAACCCGTGGGCGCCAGCCATTCTGGAAGCAGCCAGACGCCCGGAACGCCCTTTTCGCCCGCTGATCCGTCGGAAAATAGCCACTAATGGACAACGGAACGCCAGAAGAACGTACGTTGGTTGCCGGTGTGGAACTCACGGGAGTGTCACGCGATAAATCGTCAGCTTTGTACGGGGGCGTCAGTGCGGAAGAATCTCTCCAAGAACTGGCGACATTAGCCGAAAGCGCAGGAGCTACCGTTGTGGAGCGGACCATTCAAACACGGCGCGCCCTCGATTCTGCGACGCTGGTAGGCTCCGGCAAAGTGGCTGAAATTAAACAGCGCGTCGAGGCAGATGACATCAACACTGTTATTTTCGATAATGAGTTAACTCCCACACAACTACGGAACCTGGAACGGCGGTTAAACACAAAGGTGGTTGACCGGACGCAACTCATTCTTGACATCTTTGCCCGGCGCGCGCGTACCCGTGAGGGCCAATTACAGGTGGAGCTGGCTCAGTTGAACTATTTGTTGCCGAGGCTCGCCGGACGCGGAACACAAATGTCACGGCTGGGCGGCGGGATTGGCACCAGGGGTCCCGGTGAAACGCAGCTCGAAACAGACCGCCGTCGCATTGGCAGCCGCATCGCCAAATTAAAGGCCGAGATTGAGCGGGTGCGTGCTACCCGGGGAGTTCAAAGATCGCAGCGTCAGGCAGTGCCGCTTTCTACAATTGGTTTGGTCGGCTATACCAACGCGGGTAAGTCAACTCTTTTCAATCGGCTTACCGGGGCAGATGTGTTGGCGGACGCCAAAATGTTCGCAACTCTCGATCCGACTGTGCGGCAAATTCGGCTTCCTTCCCGGCGCCAAGTGCTTCTGAGCGACACGGTAGGTTTTATTCGCAATCTGCCGACGACGCTGGT
>JAFAZU010000474.1 GCA_019239585.1 Acidobacteriaceae bacterium | reverse complement strand
CGGCGGCAAGCGCGAGAAATTTACCGCTGTCGAGGCGCGCAGACTGGCCGGAACGACCGTTCGCAGCCTGAAACCCAAAGGCGCCCGCACGATCGCCCTAGCTTTGGAGAACGCCCAGGCGGACCTTGCGGCAGCCGTGGCGGAAGGAGCCATTTTGGGGGAATGGGAACCTGATAAATACAAATCAGATCCCAAGAAGAACGAAAAGCAGGTGGAAGCTTTCACGATTGCCGTCGGGGGAGGCAGCAGTGAATCTCTCCAGACAGCTATTAACCGGGGTCAGATCATTGCGGAAGGGCAAAACCTGACGCGGGATCTGGTCAATGAGCCTGCAAATAAGCTAACGCCTGAAATTCTCGCGGAACGCGCCAAGCAGGTCTGCTCCGAGTTCGGGTTGGAATATGAGGCGCTGGACCGAGAGGCAATGGAAAGGCTCGGCATGGGCGCTTTGCTGGGAGTCGCGCAAGGCAGCGCCAATCCTCCGTTTTTGATCGTCATGAAGTACCAGCCCTCGCGGCAGTTTGGCGGCGATCACCTGGCCTTGGTCGGCAAGGGCGTTACCTTTGACACGGGCGGCATCTCCATTAAGCCCGCCGACGGCATGGAAAAAATGAAGTACGACATGGCGGGCGCGGCGGCGGTGATCGGCGCTATGCGTGCTATCGCGCAACTGAAGCCTGCGGTACAGGTAACCGCCTACATCCCTACCGTCGAAAATATGGTGAACGGCGATGCGCAGCGCCCCGGCGATATTGTCACGTCGCTGGCCGGCAAAACGATTGAGGTTTTGAACACCGATGCGGAAGGCCGTCTGATTCTGGCTGATGCCATTACTTATGCCAAGCGCAATGGCGCAACGCACCTCGTGGACGCGGCCACTCTCACCGGAGCCATCGGCATCGCCCTGGGCCACTACAATATGGGGGCTTTCACCAATAATCAGGAATTTCTGGACCGCTTTCTAGGGGTGTCCCGAACCGCAGGCGAAAAAGCTTGGCAGTTGCCGATGGATGATGATTACAAAGAATATTTGAAGTCAGCTTTCGCGGACCTGCCCAATATCGGCGGTCGTCATGGCGGCTCCATTACTGCCGCTTGGTTTCTGCGCGAGTTTGCCGATCCAACACCCTGGATTCATCTCGATATCGCGTCGACAGCTTGGCTGGATGACGGGAAAGCCTGGATGTCAAAGGGGCCGAGCGGCGTTGCGGTCCGTTCCTTTGTCCAATTGGCGCTCGACTGGCACGGCAGCGGGTCTGTGGATCTCAGGTACTAAGTGCTCCACATATTTCGAAGCACGATGCCCCTGCCTTACGTCTTCCTATCGAAATTTGTGTGATTCAATAGTTTACTCAAATTAATAAGCGGAGGTTCTTCTTCATGCAGCTTCGTGTTCTTGCCTTTGTTCTGGCCGGAGGTAAAGGCACTCGGCTTTATCCCCTAACCAAGGAACGAGCCAAACCTGCCGTCCCTTTCGGGGGCCGTTACCGGATTGTTGATTTTGTCCTTAGTAATTTGTTGAACTCGGGCGTTTATTCTATTTATGTCCTGATTCAATTCAAAAGTCAGTCACTATTGCAGCACCTGCGGGAAGGCTGGGAGGTGAGCGGCTTGTTGAGAAACAACTTTATCACTCCCGTTCCCGCGCAAATGCGGTCGGCGCAGGAAGACTGGTATCGGGGAACTGCCGATGCGATTACGCAAAATATCAACCTGATTGAACAAGCCGATCCTCACGTAGTGGTGATCTTTGGAGCCGACCACATTTACCGCATGAACATCCGGCAAATGATTGAGTACCACGTCGACAAACGATCCGGCGTGACAATTGCAGCCATACCGGTTGCCAAGGAGCTTTCAAGGGAGTTTGGCGTGATTGAGACCACTCCCGAAGGACGGGTCATCGGTTTTCACGAAAAGAAAGCGGACGCTCCCACCATGCCGGGCGATCCCAGCCGCGTTTACGCCTCCATGGGCAACTATATCTTCTCAACTGATTTGTTGTTGGATGAATTGCACAAGGACGCCGAAAATGAGGAGAGTTCACACGATTTCGGAAAGGACATACTGCCGGGCCTGATTGGCCGGGCCGATATGTACGCCTACGACTTCCAGACCAACGTAATTCCCGGCGACCCAATTGGCGCACCGCAATACTGGCGCGATGTGGGCACGCTGGAGGCCTATTACGAAGCCAGCATGGACCTGCGCTCCGTGTCGCCGGAACTGAACTTGTATAACCGGCAATGGCCGCTACGTACCGCCGGTTATTTCGACGCTCCCGCGAAGTTCGTGTTTGATGAGGAAGGGCGTCGCGGCATGGCAACCGACTCCATTATTGCCGGAAGCTCCATCATTTCAGGAGCCACTGTGCGGCGATCCGTCTTAGGTCGCGGCGTGAAAGTTCACACCGGAGCCGTTGTCGAGGACTCCGTCATTTTTGACAACTGCGATATCGGGCGTCACTCCCGGATCTGCCGCGCCATTCTGGATAAAAACGTCAAAATTCCGGAGGGCACAAAAGTGGGCTGCGATTTGGAAGAAGACCGGAAAAAGTGGCACGTCACTGAGAGCGGAATTGTCGTTATCGAAGGAAAACGATCCACGGTTGATATTTCGACATTGCAGGTCTGAGGTTAACATTTCAGCAGTTCTTTTTAATCCGGCACCTCAGGAAGTTCGCACGGTTGCTTATGAAGCGAAAGTGCCAATCCCACAACGACCACCACAGCGCAGCCTAGGACGTTGTACCAGAGAAATGACAGTTTAGTGAACGCGGCGGCGGAAAAGATGGCAGCTTCCCCGGCGATCACGCCCCAGAACGCAGCGGTACCTCCGACTCGACGGCAAAAGAATGCCAGAACAAAGACGCCCAGCATTCCTCCATAGAACAATGAACCCACAATGTTGACACGCTCGATCAAAGCACCAAACCCGCGCGCCCCAACCGTGGCAAAACTGACCGCGAAAGCGCCCCAAAACACAGTCAGGGCGCGTGATGCCCACAGATAGTGACGGTCTGACTGGTTTCGCACCAAATAGCGGCGGTACAGATCAACTACCGAGACCGTGGCAAGCGAGTTAATCTCACCCGACGTTGACCCCATCGACGCGGAGAAGATCACGCCAATTACTAGGCCCACCAGTCCTACCGGCAGATACAATCTCACGAAGGACAGAAAAATGTAGTTTGTGTCATCAAATTTTCCGCCTCCTTGCAGTGTCCCCACTAACCCTAAAGCTGCCTGTCGGCTCTCGGTAAATTTCTTTTGTGAAGCCCTAAAACGCGAAAGGCTAGCCGTTTTGTCACCCTCCTGGCGAGCGGCATGAGCAAATTGGTAAGCTGCATCACGCCGCTCCTCAAAGGAGCGGCGATATTGCTTTTCCACAGCAGCCCAGTTCGCGGATTTCTCCACCCGCGCTGCCTCCGCCGGTTGAAAAATCGCCGGAGCGGGTACAAAAAGAGATAAGACGAATACCATTGCGCCAATGAACAGGATAAAGAGCTGCATCGGAATTTTCACCGTGGCGTTGAAGAGCAGACTCAAGCGGCTTTGGGCAACCGACTTGCCGGTCAGATAACGCTGCACCTGACTTTGATCGCAGCCAAAGTAAGCCAAAGCCAGAAAGCCGCCGCCAATTAGCCCGCTCCACAGGTTGTAGCGGTCGCTCCAGTTCAGGTGCAGATCCACGATTCTCAAACGCCCTGCCGCGCCGGCCAGGTGTAGAGCGTCAGTAAACCCGATACTCGGCGGCAGAGCATAGATCGTAATGCCAAGGCTGGCGATCAGCGCCAGGAAAATCATGGTCATCTGTTGCACATCGGCCCAAGTCAGCGCCTTGATACCGCCGCTGGTGGTATAGATCACCACCAGCACGCCAATCAGCACCGTAATAAGCCGGTCAGACCAGCCGAGAACCGCCGAAAGCGCGACCGCAGGCGCGTAAAGACCAATTCCAGCCGCTAAGCCGCGCTGAATTAAAAAAACACTGCTGACCAGGGAGCGTGTTTTTGAATCAAACCGTTTCTCCAGATACTCATAGGCGGTGTAAACTTTGGCCCGGTGAAAAATCGGAACCGCCGTGGCGCACAGGATCACCATGGCGATGGGCAGCCCGAAATAAAACTCGACAAAGCGCATGCCGTCCACAAAGCCTTGGCCTGTGGTGGAGATAAACGTAATCGCGCTTGCTTGTGTCGCCAGGATGGAAAGGCCCATCGCATACCAGGGCATGGTCTTTCCGGCCAGCAAATACTTATCGACGGTGCTGCTTCCGCGACCACGGTAAAGCCCGTAGCTCACCAGCGACACCAGCCACGCGCAAAGGACGATCCAGTCGAGGGGCCTCATTCCAAAGCGCTCTTCAAATCCAAAAATTTGCTGCGGCTCAAGCGGCCCCACGTTTCTTCCGGCTCACGGAGAAGGCGGCCCACATGAATCTCATTCAGGCTTGCCTCATTTCGAATGCGTGAAATATTTGCTCTATCTAGACCCAGCCCGACAATCAACTGAATCTCGGGAGCAGCTAACTTTTGCCATTGGGCCAAATCGCCCGTCTGCCAGTTTCCCGCACTGCTGTCAAGCCTGACCAGAATCCGGTCGATCTGCCGGAACTGCTTTAATAACTGAATGGAGCGGGCGGGCGAGCGAAGGCTCTCAAAGGCCCGATGAAAGGTGACACGGCAATGGGGAGCAGCCGAGAGAATCTCTCCGAGATTGCCTGTATCAATCCTCTTGCCCGCCACGAACCCAAGTACCAGGCCATCAATCGGTAGAGCAGAAAGAGCCTTCGCTGTCTCTTTTAAGCGCACGAGCTCCTCCCCGTTCGCAACTGACATGGCATCCCTTTCGCGTATCATCACTCTCACTGGAATCGACACGGCTTTGATAACTTTCTCAACGGTGCCGATCTCCGGCGTCAAACCACCGCTCTCCAGCGAGCGGACAAGTTCTAGACGGTCCGCCCCGTACAGTTCCGCTTCGATGGCCTCCTCCCGTGACTTCACAATCACTTCCAAAACTTTGCGCCGGGAGGAGAGCATGAAATCTTTAGGGGCATTCTAGCGTGAAACTCAGTATGTAAACGCCCGCGTGACGAAGTAAAGTGTGAAAAGAAGAAAGGCTAGGTAGATGAGTACGGCGCCGTACGCCTGAGGCCACGTCCGAAAAATCGGCGGACGTTCCTCCTCGGGCAGCATCGGCTGCTCTGTCCCTGGTTCCATTACTCTCTATACTTTATATCCCTAACGCTCTAGCAATGTAGCCAGTGGCATTTAGGAAGTTGACGGTTTAATCTAGAAGTTTCGAGTTAATTTGGATACATACTGACGAGTGCCGGAGAAAGTCGGCGCCAGAAGGATTGTCAGGTGTGATCCGTTAGACTGAAGACTTTGGCAAACCAAACCAATTGGCAGGGAACGAACGTTCTGATTGTTGATGATGAGGAGGCACAGCGCGCTCCGTTGGCCGCAATGGTCTCCGCTTGGGGATTTAATGCGGAGACGGCAGGCGATGGGCAAGAAGCGCTTGAGAAGCTGGCAGTCTTCTCTCCAAATGTCATCGTAACCGATCTCATGATGCCGCGCATGGACGGCTTTGAATTAATGAAACGCCTGGGCGCGGATGGCAATATGCCGCCCGCTATTGTGCTGACCGCTTTCGGAAACATCGAAACAGCGATTCAGACAATCCATGATCTGGGCGCATTCTGGTTTCTGGAGAAACCGATTCAACCTGCGGCTTTGCGTGTCCTGCTCGAACGTGCCGCCTCCCAAAGCCAGTTAGCGGTGGAAACGGAAAGACTCCACCGCCAGCTATCGTATTCGGGCGTCCTGGTCGATATGGTCGGCACATCGCCGCAAATGCAGCAGGTATTCACCGTCATCCAGCAGGTAGCTCCCAGTAAAGCCGCTGTGCTGGTCACAGGCGAAAGCGGAACGGGAAAAGAATTAGTCGCCCGAGCCATTCACCAACTCAGTAACCGCCGCGCGGGACCGTTTGTCCCGCTTAACTGTGCGGCCCTGCCCGAAACGCTCATGGAGAGCGAGCTGTTTGGGTATGAAAAAGGCGCTTTTACGGGAGCGCTGGAACGCCGCGCCGGATGTTTTGAGTTAGCCCAGCACGGAACTTTACTCCTCGACGAACTTGCCGAGATGCCCTCGGGAACGCAAGCGAAGCTCTTGCGCGTGCTGGAAGACTCCCGATTCCGGCGTTTGGGCGGCAAAACTGAGATCTCCGTTGATGTCCGGGTCATTGCCGCCACGAATCGGAATGTGGACGAGGCTCTGAAAAAGGGTGACCTCCGCGAGGATTTATACTATCGCCTGAACGTCTTTCAAATCGCGCTTCCTCCACTGCGTCAGCGTTTGAATGATCTGCCGGTACTCTGCGAAACACTGATCAATCACTTAAATAAAAAACACGAGTGCAATGTCACGAGCGTCAATGCCGAAGTCATGGACGCCTTCAAAAAGTACCAGTGGCCCGGAAATGTCCGCGAGTTGCGCAACGTGCTGGAACGCGCCGTCATTATGGCAGGCGAGGGAACCATTCAAATGGCTCACCTTCCTTACGATTTTGGAGTCTCCGTCGGCTCACGGCCGCCGGTGCAAGTTTTCGAACCTGAAAACGTGCGCTTGCCAGTCGGAACCACTGTGGCCGAAGCCGAAAAGGCCTTGATTCAACTGACTCTGCAACATACCAAGAACAACAAAACCCGGGCCGCTGAAATCCTGGGCATCAGCCTGAAAACCCTGTTCAACAAGCTTAAGGAATACGGCGCATCCGGCGGAGATGTTGCTGACCAGCCAATTTAATCATTTTCCTGCAGAGCATTGCGCAATAATCGGCGCTTCCCGCCATGCTACGCTGAGGGTTCCTGCCTTCATGAGTGTTGCTGCTTCTGAGCTTCGAAGAACACCCCTGTGCGATGTTCACTCTTCGCTGAATGCCAAGCTGGTTGAGTTCGGCGGCTGGTACATGCCGGTGCAGTATGCCGGTATCCTTCAGGAACATAACTCCGTTCGCACCGCCGCCGGAATCTTCGATGTCAGTCACATGGGCGAGATTGAAATTCGCGGGCCGGAAGCGCTTAAATTGGTTGACTACGTTTCAACCAACAACGCCGCCAAACTGAAAGTCGGCCAAGCGCATTACTCCGCCCTGCTTTACGAGCACGG
>JAFAZU010000434.1 GCA_019239585.1 Acidobacteriaceae bacterium | reverse complement strand
AGAGAAATTAGTTCGACAAGCTGCTCTTTCGGATGGCGGATTCGACGCGAAACGGAGCCTTCCATTTGCTGCGCGGCAACCCGAGCCTGATACAACGTAGTGGCATCAATAAGTTCGCGGACCGCTTCCGCCTGCGGCAGATCGATACGGCCATTCAAATAAGCCCGTAAGGTAAATTCACCTGGCTCAGCTAGGCGGGCACCCTCGTTGACGGCCCGCTCCAGGCAAAAACGCAACACCACGGGAGCGCCGTGGCAGGCAATCTCAACCACATCCTCAGCCGTATAGGATCGCGGGCGCTCAAAGAAGGTAACTACGACTTGGTCAACGGAAGCCCCGGAAGGATCAACCAATTCAACCCTTTCGCTGCGCCAGCTTTGCCAGCGAGGAGTGTGGGGAAACTGGAGAATCCGTTCGGCAATGGAGCGGCTGTCGAGCCCGGAAAGGCGCACAATACCCAATCCGCCACGGCCTAAAGGCGTAGAGATAGCGACTATCGTGTCGCGTAGATTCATGGGAAAGAGAGCTAGCGATTTCCGCTGTGTCCGCCGCCACGGGGAGGCCGGTTGCCTCCTTCGTGCCGGGGAGGTCTGTTGCCGGAACCATGCCGGGCCGGGCCGCCGCGTGCGCCTCCTGATGGACGAGGCCCACGCGGGGAGGAAGGTGGCGCTGGTGGAGTCGGCATATCGGCGGGAACGATCACAACAGCGCGTGTCGGGCCAACACCGACGCTTTCACTGCGCAGCTCTTTTTCCTCGCGCAAAGCAAGATGAATGACCCGGCGCTCGCGGCTCGTCATCGGATTGAAGTGAAACGGCACATGCGTGCGCTTCACCTTATCGGCCGCCGCCAGCGCGGACATCCGCAACTCTTCGATGCGCAGCAGCCGGTAATCGTTCGCGTCAAAAGAAATCAACGAGTGGTCTTCCGGCGGAAGGTGCATCGCTTCCATCGATAGATGCTCCAAGGCCAGCAGCAGCTCCGCGCGATTTGCTAACAGCAACTCCACATCAGAGCCGGAAAACTGCACCGTCACTTCCGGGTTCTCAACCTCCGGATGCGGATTTTCAGGAGCCTGTAACTGATAAGAAAGCTCAAACCCCGCATGCTCCAGAAGAGATGGGAGAAAGCAATCCAGCTTCGGCCGTAGCGAGTCAACAGTGTATTTCATCGCCTATTTTTTCCTGGCAGGTCCTTTACTTGGAGGCGCTGGCGGCGGTGCCGGAGCAGGCATCAGGCGATTGATAAGAAGCTGCTGTCCGATACCGACCAGATTTCCGGTTAACCAATATAGTACAAGGCCCGCCGAAGCATAGTAGAACATAAAGCCGAACATCAGGGGCATAAACTTCATCATGCGCTGCTGGTTCGGATCGACGCCCGCCGCCGGAGTCATTTGCTGCGTCAGGAATTGCGTGGCAATCAGGATGATCGGCAGCAGGTGAATTGGCAAAGATTCGGGCGAGGAAAGATCGGGAACCCACAGCCAGGGAGCGTGCCGCAATTCAATCGCAATGCTCAAAACGCGGTAAAACGCATAGAAAAACGGAAGCTGAATCACCATGGGAAGGCAGCCGCCCACCGGATTCACGCCCTCCCGCTTATAGAGATCCATAACTTCCTGATTCTGCTCAGCTTTCCGGGGATCGCGGAGGCTGACGTTCTTGTATTTGGCGTTGATCGCCTGAATCTGCGGCTGTAGTTTCTGCATTTTGCGCGCTGATTTCAGGCTGGACAGACGGAACGGAAACAGGGCAAGGTTAATAATCAAGGTGACAAGGATGATGGCCCACCCGTAGTTGTTGGTCCAATGGTCATGTACCCAATTCAGCCAAAGGAAAAGCGGCTTCGCAATGATGCCGAAAAAGCCCCAGTCCACCAACTGGCCGAGTTTGGGATTCACCTTCCGCAGAATGTCGATGTCTTTCGGACCGATAAATAAAGAAAAATCATTTACAGCGCCCGTGGAAAGACCAGCGCCGACGTAAGGAACAGGTTTCTCTTCGTTAGGAACTTTGAGTTCATCGCTAAAAGTCCGGACTTCGAGCGAGGAATTGTCGTTCGGCAGAGCAACCGCCGCAAAGAAATTGTCCTCCAGACCGCCAAACAGGTAATTACCCGAATCGGTAACGGGGCCATTCTTAGCGTCCTTGGTGGTTTTGGTGACCAGTTTGCCTGCGCCTGTGTCATAGCGAACCGTGTGTTGGTACTGCGTCGCTTTATAAGCTTTAAAGTCGCCGAAACCACCGCGCCACAACAGGAAGTGCGGCACGGCTGTGTTGTTCACCAGCACCTGCGATTTCACTTCGGCCAGATAACTGTCTTTCGCAAACACGAAAGACTTGCGGATCGTCGTTTGTCCATCCGAGAAAGCGTAATCAACTCCTAAACCATTAGCTGAAGGCTTCGGTTGATAAAGAACTGTATTCGGATCAACTGAAAGCTTTTGATTTTTGACCTCTACAGCAAAGGGCAGGGGAATGTCCTTAGCTGTAGAGGTATTCACTAACTGAAGCGGCTTACCGGATTCGTCCTTATATTTCTTAAGAACCCAACTTTTCACAACGCCGCCCCGATTACTAAAAACAATGTGATACAGCGCGGTGTCGATATCGTAATCCGATTCCGTCGCAGCGCCGATCTGACCGCCTGTCGCTGAAGAAGAACTGACAGCGGGCAGGGCAGCGGGAACAGGAGGTTTCTCCGTCACCTTTGCCGCTGTTTGGTCATTGACATGCTGGACCGGTTTTGGTCCTGGCGCAGGTTTAAACAGGTACTGTGAAACAAGCAGCACCAGCATCATCAGCGCCAGCGCCAAGGGCAAACGTTTCTCCAGTGATGGTGGATTCGGAGAAATGCTGCCAGGTGAATTAGACATAATTTAAAACTCTTAATTTGTTCAGCGAACCGGATCATAGCCGCCCGCATGAAACGGGTGACATCGGCCCAGTCGCAGCAAACCCATCCACACGCCCTTTACCGGGCCATGCTTAGCGACTGCTTCCATCATGTATTCCGAACAAGTAGGATAGTAGCGGCAGGCGGAGGGTAAAAGGGGCGAGATAAAAAGCTTGTACCCTTTCAGGATACCGATAAGGATTCTTTGCATCTGGTAAAAACCCGGTTTACCTCTCTGCGCAACTCACCGAAAGG
>JAFAZU010000401.1 GCA_019239585.1 Acidobacteriaceae bacterium | reverse complement strand
CTGGAAATCAAGGTCTATGGCCTGCTTCATTAAATCGAGGTAGTCGTTATAACAGTTGCCGAGATACAGTCCAGTACGAGTTCCCCGGATACGGGCGGCGTAACCTGCATCCTCAAACGTTTCCCACAGAACTTCGAGAAAGATCCGCAGTTGCGGGTCCATTGTTTCTGCTTCGCGAGGTGAAATGTTAAAGAACAACGGATCAAATTGGTCAACACCCGACAGGAAGCCGCCACGGTTACAATACATTCTCGCTTGGGGAGCACTTCCCTCCGCTTTTGGGCGAAAATACGGACGAAAATCCCAATGATCAATGGGAACTTCACCGATTAAGTAACGGTTTGCCGCCAGATTATCCCAGAGTTCAGCGAGCGTTTGTGCCCCTGGGAAACGGCCAGCCATCCCGATAACTGCGATCTCTGCAGTGGAAGGCCCTGAAACTGCTGTTGAGTGCAGTTTAAGTACGGAAATCTGCTGTGGTGGCTCAGTTTGAACGCCCAAACCAGCCGGAACCGTCTGTACACTGGGCTGCTGATTTTGCGGTAGCTGATTCGCTATAAATACTGAGAGTGATTCAATAGTCGGGTTCTCGAACAGAACAGTGCCAGGCAAGCGTAAACCAAACTTGCGATTAACACTTTGAACAAACTCCAAACCCAAAATGGAGTCAGCACCTTGCTCAATCAGGCTTTGCTGCAGTTGAATCGATTTAGGATTAGTAAGCAGCGTTTGCGCAAATAAACCTGTCAATTCATTTTGGAGATGAGTAGCAGTCTGAACTGAGGTTGGCAGGCACTGATCCGCAACATGCGATTGAGCGGCAGGTGCGGAAGTTTTATTGGCTGGCGCGCAGCATAGCTCCGCTGCTAAGGCGTCTAAAGTGGGGTGTTCGAATAGAATCGTGCCCTGGAGTCGAAGCGAAAACTCACGATTAACTCGCTGCACAAATTCCAAACCAAGGATGGAATCCACACCTTGTTCAACCAAGCTGCGCTTGGGATCAATGGCTTCCGGAGAACAAAGGAGAACCGAGGCCAGCAAGGTCTGCAAATGCTCCATTGTTAATTGCGGAGCTCTTACAGTACTGGAGACTAAAGGCTTCGAAATGGAGGGAGCGGAAACGCACGTTGCAGGCTTCAGAAGATTGTTGGTGGGGGCATGGGGCCCTCTTACCTCCTTTAGTTTCAATTTCGAAGGAGTCTTGGCTGGAGAACTAGATTGGGTAAATGCGCCGCCGGAGATGCGGCGGTGATCCAGACCACGTATAGCGATGGCAACCTCTCCGCGCTGGTTGATAAGCTCACCGTCGAAGCGAACGTATTCATCGCTGGTTTTAGTAACACGAAGATCTGCTTGGTACTCCGCATCGCCGAGCAGCTCAAACACCTGAACATCCTGAATACAAACAGGAACATAAGCAACACTGTCAGGAGATGAAGTTGTCTTGATAGCAAGACTGCCCGCTAGACCGAAGAATCCGTCCAGAATTCCGGGATGGAGAGCGAAGCGTGTCCGATCTGCCCCTGCCGGTTTGCTCAAACTCAATTGCGCGCGGGCACGTTGTGGCCAGAAATTGATGTCGTGAAGTGAACGGAAAAATTCACCAACATTGAGCGTCTGACCGGGCTGATAAAGACTTGCGCCATCCAGTTGGGAGTGTGCGGGCTCATGGGGTGGTTCGAGAGTGATAGGACGAGCACTATTTTCCCGCTCTACGAAAGCTGTCAGGTGTCGCTGCGAGCCGCCTCCCGCCACGGATGAGCAAACATTAATAGCGATTGGGTTAGGCGGATTTCCCTCATCAACGACGGTAAGACACTTCGTTTCACCCGGTTCACAGAATAACGGTGTGTAAAGCGTTACATCACGAATACGTAAGGGCGCTGGGCCGAGACGCTCCGCAGCATGTCGATAGACAAGGTCAAGCAGCGCATCTGTAGGAAGGCAAGGGCGACCACCAATGCTATGCTCCCGAATAAGCACCTCATCTTCCACCCGCAGGGTCAACTCTCTCACAGGAGCTTTTGAAGCTCCAGGCAAAATCACGGAGCTATCTTGGCGAAGCCAGTAACGTTCTCGTACAAACGGGTAGGTAGGCAGCGGAACACGACGTACGTCGGAGGGAAGCTCTCGTTGGGGTAGCATTCCGCCCAAGTGTATGGCAGCAGAAGGAATGCTATGGAGATAATTGTGCAGCTCTTGTGCTAACTGCCGGGGAGTGTTGCATATCAGCTGCACCTGTTCCGAAAACGGCGTACGTCCCTTTTGAAGAGTCCACGCGATATCGCAAACTCGCACCGATGGGTTTACCTCAAGCCACCTGTGCAGCCGTTGCGCTAGTTCTCGAAGTTGAGCAGATGTAGCGGCGCTCAGAGTGACTACCGACTCGCAATCAGGCTTTGAGGGTAAATTCGCCGGCGGACCATCCACAACCAAGTGGCAGTTGGTTCCGCTAAAACCGAAGGAACTAACGGCAGCCCTGTACGGTCCAGACCAAGGCCGTGCCTGTGTTGCAAGAATGAACGGACTTCCATCTAAGTGCAAAAGCGGATTGGCGCTTGTGGCGTGAAGGGTCGGTGGAATCAAGCCATGCTGTATCGACAGCAAAACTTTAATGAGCCCCGTGACTCCGGATGCGGCGGAAGTATGGCCGATGTTGCTTTTGACTGAGCCGAGTGTACAAAACCCCTGCTGTGTTGTAAACTCA
>JAFAZU010000380.1 GCA_019239585.1 Acidobacteriaceae bacterium | reverse complement strand
GTAGAAAACAAAGAGCTTATGGGAAAGCTCAACGAAATAGGCGAACACGCGGCCCGGAACACCGGGATTGAGATTGCGGAAATACAGCTTCGCGGCGCTGGCAAATCACGGCTTTTGCGCGTGTATATTGACAAACCTGGCGGAGTGACCCATAACGATTGCGAGTTTATCTCCCAAAGGATGAGTCAGTTGCTCGACGAGCAGGACGCCATGCCGGAGGAAAGCTACACTCTCGAAGTTAGCTCCTTGGGGCTGGATCGCAAGTTGTCCAGCCCACGCGATTTTGGGCGTGTGGTGGGACAGAAAGTTTCGCTAACGGTCCGGGAAGCTCCTGAAGGCAGCACACACTTTGAAGGCAGACTGCTCCATGTTGACGGCAACAAACTTCGGATCGAACTCCGCAATGGCGAGATACGGGAAGTGCCGCTGGAGAGTCTGCAAAAAGCGAAGCTGAAGTTTGAGCTGTAGCACCCTCGTTTTCACGCACCAGTTTGACTCGAATTTAAATTTGCAAGAGGTTTTCACGTGGCTTCTATTTATCAGTCCATCGAAATACTAAGTAAAGAAAAGGGCATTGATCCGCAGATCGTTCTGGATGCGGTGAAGGATGCCATGCTGGCGGCTGCCCGCAAGCATTACCGCGCGCCGGAAGAACTGATTGCGGATCTGGACGAAAACACGGGTAACATTCAGATCTATAGCGTGAAACAGGTTGTAGATACGGTGGACGATCCGTACAAGCAGATCAGCTTACCGGCTGCCAAGAAGATCAATGGAAAGGCAGAAGTCGGAACGGAAATTCGGGAGCCTAAACCGACCGAGTCCTTAGGCCGCATCTCTGCTCAAACTGCCAAACAGGTTATCCTGCAGAAAGTCCGCGAAGCTGAGCGGGACAGCGTTTTTTCTGAGTTCCAGGGCCGCTATGGCGAGCTTGTGAACTGCACGATCAAGCGGTTGGAAGGACAGGACTACATCGTCGATATGGGAAAAACGGAAGCGCGTCTGCCCAAAAAGGAGCAGTCTCGTATCGAGAGCTTCAGCGTAGGGGATCGTGTGCGCTGCATTATTAAAGGAGTCGAGCGGGGCGGCAAGAATTCGGGAGTGATTGTTTCCCGCGCGGCGCCGGAGCTTGTAGTGCGCCTATTTGAGCAGGAAGTACCGGAAATCTACGACAACACAGTATCGATCAAGGCATGCGCGCGGGAAGCGGGCGAGCGCACGAAAATTGCGGTATTCAGCCGCGACCGTGATGTGGACAGCGTCGGCGCGTGCGTCGGCATGAAGGGTATGCGCGTTCAATCGATCATTCGTGAATTGCGCGGCGAAAAGATCGACATCATTGAATATTCAGAAGACCCGACCCAGTATGTCACTAAGGCTCTCAGTCCAGCTAAAATTGCTCGCGTAACCATCCTCGACGCGGCCGACAAGCATATGGAGGTTGTTGTAGAGGACTCCCAGCTTTCACTCGCGATCGGCAAGCGCGGCCAGAATGTCAGGCTAGCGGCAAAACTGATGGGCTGGAAGATTGATATTAAGAGTGAAGAAGAAAAGCGCCGCGAAATGGAAACCCGCATGGCGGACATGGTCATCTCAGGCGCGCCCGTTTCCGTGCTGCTCGATCACGGTCTGGATGAACAGGTTGTCGAAAAGCTGATCGCGGCTGATATCGGCACCGTGGAGCGGCTCGGCGCAATGACGCCGGAGCAATTCCAATCCATTCCCGGCATCGATGAAAACCTGGTCAGCCAGATTCGAGACGCGGTCGTTTCGTACTATGGCCAGTATGACGCAGCGGAGGACAGCAGCGGAGAAGAGGACCAAGCGCCTGCCGATGCCGAAAGCATTGAATCCACGGTGGATGCAACTTCCGGGGACCTTGCGGAATCCAATGAATCGCGTGACGCTTTCGAGGACATCCAAACCGGTGTTCTCCAGCATGACATAGCACGGCACGAACCAGCCGCTTCCGACGATACTGAGGGATATGAAGTGGTGGACCTCGGCCGTGTAGAGGGCCTGTCCGGGGCCCCCTCAACGTTACGCAATATAGTCAGCTCGGACACCTCCGAAGCGGACGAATCTGATAACATCGAATAATCGGCTTATTTGCCAAGGAGTTGTATAGCAGTCTCTTCTATGAAGAAAATTAGAATTAATGAGCTGGCGCGGGAATTAGAGGTAAAGCCAGGCGTCATTATCGATCTGCTGCCTGAATTGGGCGTGCAGGAAAAGAAGACGCATTCCAGCTCAGTCGATGAAGAGATTGCTATTGCTTTGCGCGATCGCTTGATCGAGACCGGCGTGATTCAGCCCTACTCTCAACGATCCAACGGGTTTTCTCACGTTGAGAGTGAGGAGCCTGAGGACGGCAGCGAATCTCTTCGGCAAAGTCCTGAGCTGCCGCAAACAACCTCGCAACGGGAGTTGCCGGTAGCGGAGGTGCAAGGACGAGGAGAATCGCCCGTTACGGAAACGCCTAAGGCAACTGCTCCGGCAACAGGGGGAACAACAACGCCTGCGGTGCCCCGGCTCCCGCTGCGTCCGCCTACCCGAGACATACGCCCGCCCGCTCCGCCGGCGATGCCTCTGATTCCTGCAACGCCGCACGCTCATGTACAGCCAGCGCAGCCGCCAACCCAGACTGCCATTCTTTCAGAAGAAGCCGGCACAACCGTTCTTGAACAACCTGCTGTAATTCCTGCCGAACCGGCATCGCCGGTTCCCGGTGAACCGGAACGGCCAGCGCCTCGATTTCAGCCTTTGCGTCCGCCG
>JAFAZU010000213.1 GCA_019239585.1 Acidobacteriaceae bacterium | reverse complement strand
GTGTACACCCGTCGGGAGCAACGCGATGCTCATTCGTGATGTAGTAATCATTACCCATTACGCAGTTGTGCTTCAGATCGTTGTGCAGGAAAAAATGGTACTCCTCGCGGGACAGGCCATGGTCCATCAAGTATTCGTACATCTCCGAATCGAGGCGGCGGCCATAATTCAGATCGAGCGACAAGAACCGGCGTGCATTCATGATCTCCGCCGGCTTGATCGCTTTAGGGCTCTCGGCATGAAAATACTCCGATGACTCGCTTTGAATAAAGATCGCGTCCGGGCGCACCTTCACAATGGCCCGCATGGCCAGCACGTTCGCCTTCACTATATGCTTCAGCGCAGTCACAAAGGCGCGATCGGTGGTTTCCTGCTCATTCCACCAGCCATATAGTGTCGAAAAGAGAGCGCAAACAAACATCTCGTTCACTGGCGTATATAGCTGCACCCACGGATAACGCAGGGCGAAAGCGCGGGTGTACTCGGCAAATAATTGCGGCAGATCCGGATTTTGGAAGTTCCCGATCCAGTCCGGAACACCGAAATGGCATAAATCGGCAATAGCTACCAGATCCCGCTTTCGCAAATCGTGGAAGGTCTGATCGGCGAAACTCCAATCATAGCGATCTGCGCCGAGCCAAGTGTGATGAATCGGAGGCCCATAGCGCAAGAAGGAGATCCCCAACTCCTCGACGCAATCGAAGTCGGTTCGCCAGTGCTGGTAGTGCTCGCACTTGTCCATCTCATCAATGCGCGTCTTCCCGTGGTGGATCGTGGGATAGCTGTTCTCGATCCCGGTCGCAAACAGGAATAAGGGCCACATAGCGTCAAATTTCTCTAAATTTTGCACTGGCTCCGGCTGAATGTCCTCTGTTATGGATTATGGCAAGGACTATGTTTATGCCTCAAGCGAATAGCTGTTCGCGAGCGGCTTCCGAAAGGGCCACAGCGGCTGGATGCTTGAGCTTACGCTCAATCGAGATGACGTAGTATCGTTCGACAATTGACTCCGCTCGGCCCACAGGCGTCACGCGGTACAGTTGCCGGACTTCCTTTTCAATCGCGTCGGGAGCTGCGAAGAGACCGGCGCCTCCCTGACCAAAAGTTTTCATAAGAGCGCTATCCTGAAACTCACCCACCAGCCGGGGCCGGATCTTTTGGGACTCGAACCACTGCTCTAAAGACCGTCGCAGGCTGGAGCCTTCCATCGGCAACAAAAAAGGAGCCCCGTCCAGACAAGCTGGAAAGTTCTTTTTATACCGGACAGCCAGGTCTGGAGCCGCAAACAGTGATATGCCGCACGAGCCGAGCAAGTGATTATAAGCCTTCACATGCGTTCCTGCAGTAAGAGGCGAATCGGAGAGAACCACGTCAAGCTCATGCGCTGACAGATCCGCCAGAAGGCGCTCCGGTCTGCTCTCGCTGCAGATTAGCTGGACAGACTCAGACATATCCAGGACGGGTTGGAGAATGCGATAAGCAATCAGTTTAGGAACCGCGTCGGAGATGCCCACCAGCAGCCGCATCGGGCGTCCGCTACGGGGCCTTCCCTTGAGAACGTCCTGCAACTCCCGGCCTACGCTGAAGATTTCGTCGGCATACCGATAAACGATCTGGCCGACCTCTGTCAATGCCAGACCGCGCCCCGCGCGAGTGAAGAGTTTTTCATTCAAGGACTCCTCAAACTGCCGCAACTGGCCGCTGATCGTGGGCTGCGCCAAGCGCAACTGCTCGCAAGCGCGCGCAATACTGCCCTCCTTTGCGACCGTCCAGAAGTACAGCAGGTGGTGATAGTTCATCCATTCCATGCGTTCTACAATACATCCTTTTTCTCGAAGTGTTGCATTGCGCGGCTGGTGGATTGAATGAATAGAACGAGACTACCAGTTCGAAAGAGCGTTAGCAAGAGCGTAATCGTACTGCGCGACAGCACGTTGATAATCCGCTTTGGCGTTGATGAGGCGAATTTCGGCTTCCGCCGTCGCCAGCTCGCGTAAGTTGAGTATAAAGAGAGTGCCTTCGCCCAGGTCGTAGCGGAGACGTTCCGCCTCCTCAACCTGGCGCGTTGCGGCCACTCCGTCCTGAGCCGCTTCCGTGCGCCGGTAAGCTTGCGAGAGAGCGGATGCTGCATCCTGAACGTCCGCCTTGATCCCATCGGCGGCGTATCCGGTTCGCAGCTTTAACTGCTCCTGTTGTGCCGACAGCGCGGCCTGCCTGCCTTTGGCAATCCGCCGTTGAACGGGAAACTCGAAAGCCACGCCGCTCTTCCATTCGCGCGTCGAGACGTACGCAGGGCCAACACCGCTGTCGGTATAAAAAGTTGTAAACAAATCGATCTGCGGTAATTGATCGTTTTTGGCCAGCTTTAAATCCTGTTGCAGTTGTTCATTCTGTCTCTGAAGCCGCGCAATCTCAGGCCTTTGCTCCAGGGCCGCCCGCACATCCTCCTCCAGCTTGCTTTCATCATATTGACGAGGTTCGGGAATCACGGCCGGCAAGTCAGCGGCTGTCAGAATAATGGGCTGACCGGCGCTATCCCGGTAATAAAGCGAGAGTTCGATGGCGGCTTGCTGCAAGGCGCGCCCGGCCTCCGCCAGTTGAGCTTCACGCTGAAAGATAGCCCTTTTGTTATCGGTAACCTCGATCGCCGGCAACTGGCCGAGGTTGACGGACTCTTCCAGGAACGTTTCGCGGGTCCTGGCAATCTTCAATAAATTCTGAATGGCGACATAACGCCTTCCGGCCGCTACCCAGTCCCAGTAGCGCCGTGAAGCGGCCTGCACGATCGTAATCTTCTGCCCATCAATGGACAGATCGGCGAGGCGCTGCCCGATTTTGGCCTTCTGCAGCTCGGTGCGGCGACTATCGGTTTCCCGTCCCCGCAAGAGCGGGAGCTTCAGCCCAGCTCTCCACTCGCCGAGGGAGCGTGTTTGGTAGTAACCGTCATAGTAGGGATAGCTACCTTCTCCCAAACGATAGCCGCTGTAAAGCGACAAACCTTGCCATTGCAAAGGTTGATCTACCGAAACATCCACGCGCTCATTCGAGTAGTAACCCAAGCGGTTCAGATCTCCCCGGGCGCGCAGGACCGTGTCGAAGCGGCCCTCCGCACTCAGAAGATTCGCATCTGCTGCTTCGCGCTCCTGAAGAGCAGTCAGCAAAGGCGGAAAATTGGCCTTCACCGAGGCAATGACCTGTTGGAGAGAGAGCGGGCCGCTGCCCGTCGCCTCTCGGTCCGTAATCATTTCTTGGAGGTATTGGCGACCCTGGGGCGGCTCGCTTTGCGGGAAAGCAGGAAACCATAGGAGGGCCAAAAGAAGGCAAACTCTCATTTGCCCCCCTTCTTTTCGGGATTGGTCGGCGCAACTACAGGCGGGAAGCCGTTGAACTGACGCCACATTTCGAACCCCAGCGGTACTTGGTTCAACAGGACCCAGCCATTCACGCGAACACCCTGGCGTAGATATTGCATAGAGGGCCAAGGCTCGTCCTTTCCATCGGGAACAACCAGGATACGGAAATTGCCTCCTCCCATATCGGTGGAGTCAACCAACTCCACCACTCCACCGAAAGTGCCCACCGCGACGGAAGGCCAACCCACAAACTGAATGGCGGGCCAGCCCTGAAACTGTAGGCGGACCTTGCGGCCTTTGCTTACCAGAGGCATATCATTACCATTGATGAGCAGTTCCACCGCCCGACTTTGCGTGTCGGGAACAAACGTGGCCACGGCTTCACCAGCTTTCAGGACTTCCCCGTAAGGCTGCGCAAGAAGCCGGAAGATTGTCCCATCGCGCGGCGCTCGAACGCTTTGCGTGCTTTGCCGAGCCAACCGCACTTGAATCTGCTGTAAGGAAGCAACCGCGTTCGCGACATCCGCCTGCGCGGAAGCGCGGGAGGCTTTCGCGTCATTAATCGACGCAGTCTTTTCCGCCTGAATTTTGCGGCGATCCGTTTCAAACGACTTCGACTCGCTTCGCGCGGCGCTCAGTGTCGCCTCCGAGCGCTCCTGCTCCGCCTGTGCCGAGCGCTCATCCGCCTGGGCCACTTCTACTTGCCGGGTGGAGGCCAGACCTTTCGGTTGCAGCAAACGAAGGCGATTGATGTTTTGCTCGGCGGCGATGCGTTTCGCTCCGGCAGCTTCGAGCGTTTGCTCAGCAGCGCGCGCGCGATCCAGAGCCATCTGAATTTTGAAATCAGCGGTGTTCAGCTCCGCCTGCAGTGAATTCTGCAACTCGGTAATGCGGGCGCTGAGCGAGGCTTCCCGCTGTTTGGCCGCTTCGATCCGCTGCTCCACCGCATCCTTCTCATTGGCCAGTCGCGTCAGCAGGTTTGGATCATAGTCTTCCATATCCACGATCAGATCGCCCTTTTTAACGCGCGTGCCTTCCACGACGTACCATTTAGAGATACGGCCTTCCACCGGCGCGTCTATAGTTTGCGCTCTCTCGACCGGGGTCAGCGCGATCACGCGGCCCG
>JAFAZU010000093.1 GCA_019239585.1 Acidobacteriaceae bacterium | reverse complement strand
GCGAAGCGCGTCAATGCTGCGGGACACCAAACGGCAGCACTTGCTTTACATGGACCGCATGCATGAAATGGAGGATAAAATTGCGCCGGTGCTGCAAGCTTTCCATGACCAAGTTATCTTTCTCAAGCACAATTTGAATGCCCGAGCAATTCGATCACTCAAAACTACCGCGACGACACTGGATGGACAAGTCAGCACTTTGATTAAAGACATTCAGACCTCATCGCAGGAGGCTGACAGATTTATCAATACCTTATCTGCTGCCGATGGGAGCTGACGGGCGGCGGGCCACAATTTCAGCCACGGCGCGACGGTGCGCGGGATCATCGGGCTTGCCTTCGTAGTTGTGCAGGATTTCCCAACCGGTAAAGTACCGAGTTAATTCGCCTGGACGCAGGCGGGATTCGGTTGGCTGCTCATCTCCTTCAGTGATGTGAACAACCATCAGAAGAAGCCCGCCAGGGCGTGTGCCGTTTTTGGCTGGTTCGATAAGATCACGCTGCAAGTAGTAACAGACAGTGATGAGATCCCAGTAGGAAGGCGTGACATTGTACTCACCCTTTTGAAGATCAGCCCTTACCGTTTCCACATTGACGTTTTCCTTTCGCGCACGCTCTCCGAGAATTTGGAGAGCGGCGCTCGCTCCGTCTACCGCCGTAACGTTCCAGCCCTTCTGCGCCAGCCAAAGGGCATTACGCCCGGTTCCACAGGCTAAGTCGAGCGCCTTACCGGGTGATAGCGAGCGAGCGGTTTGCGCAACCAGTTTCGTAGGCTCAATTTGGAAATCCTCTCCAACTCTTTCCTTCGAACGATAGCGATTATCCCAGCCTTTGATGTCCACACTCGTGATAGTAGCTACTGCGGTTTACGCTCGCTGTGCCCATTATTGCGGTCCCCGCTGTTGTTGTGTTCGGGCGGGCTGTCATGGTGTTGCTCTCCGTGGCTGGCAGGCGGCGGCGAAGAGGGCTGAACGTGCGGCGCTGGCGGTGGATTGTGTTGGGCTTCCGGCGCCGGGCGGTTTTCAACATGAGGTTCGGAATGCTCTATTCTGGGATGCTCGTGCTGCGGCTGGGGAGTCATATGCTCAACGGGTCGCTCGTGCTGTGGCTGCGGCTGGGGAGCAGCGTGCTCAACGGGATGCTCGTGTTGCGGCTGTACTGCCGGGGGTGGAACGTGCTGCTCCACAGGTCTATTTTGCTGCAGCTGAGGTTGAGGCTGTGGCCTTTCCATATAAGGCCGATTCTGGTTTGGCTGCGGGAATGGCCGCTCACCAAAGCGCTCATTGCGATTTGCCTCCGGCTTTGAAACGCTTTGCACATTGGGCGGAACGCCATGCGTTGGCTGCGGCGGAAGAGGCTGAGTCACTGTCGGCTGAGCTGGTGGCTGGTGCTGCGGTTGAGCCGACACCACGGGCTGCTGAGACGGTATACTGCTGCGTTCCCCGAAACCTGCTGGATGACCGAAATGCTGACCGGGTTGGGCCCGCACAGGTTGAACAGGTAGGGCTGGCCGGATTGCTTCAGCACTTGGAACGCTGGTCGCAACGGCCTGATGCATAGCCGCAAAATTATGAATCTCATTGGCATGGGCCTGCAGGTATTGTTGGCGAGCGGTAAAGGACGCCGGAGCTGCTGCCGGAGTGCTCATGGCCACAACCTGCCGATTTACAACCTGCGGTACGGGACGTACAGCGGGGCGTCCTCCTTGAGCGAAAAGCGCCTGCCGGACAGGAGCTACGCCGGGTGAAACCACAGCGCCTCTCTGTGCCTGCTGAAGGTCGGCATCTCTGAGAGCGAAACCTGCCCTGTGTACCGGTTGGCCGCTGGCGAAGGCGGATGAATGCATGGCATACACGGCGTTAGGCGCATGGACGTTGACAAACTGCCGGATATAAACCGTTTTGTTCACGTATACCGTGTTGTAAACGTTTGTGATGTCTACAGTTTTAATAACTCTTGTGTTGTAAACGTTGACGTCCCTGAAGTAATGGCGGCTGCACGCATAAGAGGGCGTGAACACTTCGCCAAAGCCCAGCGGCACCCAGCCTAGACTTGGTCCGGCGGCAATCGAAACACCCCAGTGCGCTCCGCCAAACCAAGCCACCAGGGCCGGTGCGTAGTAGGGGCGGATAATGGGGCCGTGATGACCGACAATCGCAATGGGACCGGGACACCAGCCCCAACGATTGTGAATGTAGGCCCAGCGCCCGTAGTGGAAAGGCGCAAAGCCCCAGGGAGCGGCGTCGACCCAGGTCCAACCCCAAGGCTCTACCCAAGCCCAATGCCCATAGTGGTACGGCGCCCAGTCCACCGCTACTTGGCTGGGATACCAAACCGGGCCATACTCCGCCTCCTGTTGCCACGCGCCGTTTTGGTCAAGGTCTTCGTATCCAATGACTGTGGGTGGCAGATAATGCCGGGAAGCCGCCCGCGCTTCACGCGTATCACGTTCGATGCACCAGTTATCAAAGTCGTCGGGCGCAGGCGCGTTTTCAACATCAAATGTGGGTTGATCTGTGCCGGAGATCATGACACTGTTGCCGGGATTAATCGTGAAAGCCTGCCCACCGCCGGTGACCTCCGCCTGACCTTCGCGCACGACAAGAAAGCTCATTGCGCCATTCGGGTCCACACGAAAGCGGTAAACGCCGTCACGCAGCAACTGAACGGCCGCATTCGGAGTATCCACCTCAAAGACCTGATCGGGGCCAAATTGATGAAGGCGGAAGTACACATCGCCTTCCGTCAGTTTGATTTGGACCGTTTGATCATTGAGGTTCAAAAAGCCGAAGCTGGTTTGCGGACCCATGCGAATGGCCCCAGTGTCGAGGTGCAATTCGGAGCGCGCGCCCGCATCGGTATATAGATAATCGCCAATGGTGAACGGGTGGTTGACTTCCGCCGGCGCCCAATCGTCGGTACCGGCCGGTTCCATCGACACGTTTCCGCTAATATAGTTGAGACGCGCAATACGGGAGGGCGGGTCCTGCTGGGCGAGAGATCCCAACACGAACACGCCCCCTAGAGTTGCGATAAGGGCTAGCTTTCTGCCCATTCCAACAAGTGCTTGCACCATAACTCGGTGCCTCCCTGTGGCGGTAGATGTGCCGGAGTTACCGTGAGTTTCCCGGAGCTACCCCCTACGCAACATCCTGAAACAAATTTAATTGCTTGAGATGGCGGAAGTAAATTGCCTTCGGGGAGTACTGAGGAGTAGTACTTGGACAGGTTCTGTTGAATAAACCTAACCGGTCAACGCGATTGGTGATAGCATATCTCTGCTTAGAGAGTAAGCGGAGGTAACCGAGATGCACCAGACTCCTAACTGTCTGTTCGGCGAAAGCTGGCGGCTGCTAGATCTCCTTCGGCAGTCAATTGAGGAAATTAGAACGAGGCGATGGAAAAGTTGCTCTCGAAGCCAAAGCGCAGGCTTCGGATTTCTTGCTCTTTTCCTGCTCGCATTGTTGGCGCCTATACCGGTTTGGCCGCAAAGCCAAGCGGCGAGCGCTCAATTGAGCGGTACTGTGCTTGACGAAAACGGCGCGACCGTTCCCGGCGCGAAAGTAACGCTCTCGAATCCGGACGTTAATTTCAGTCGGGAGGCGACAACGGGCGACAACGGTCTGTATACATTAACACTGATCCCGGCTGGCAAGTACGAATTCAAGGTGGAGAAAACGGGATTCAATGTGTTCCTTCAATCCAATGTCGTCCTGGCGGTCGGTCAAGCTTCTACTCTTGACGCTAAATTGCAGGT
>JAFAZU010000708.1 GCA_019239585.1 Acidobacteriaceae bacterium | reverse complement strand
CTGTCATGGTGGAAGGCGACGACGACGAAAGTTTGAGCCTTGCTGCGGGTCACATGAAGGGAACTGCTCCGATCGGGAGCAAGGGCAATACTATCATTGCAGGCCATCGCGACACGGTGTTTTGGCCTCTGCGAAATATTAAAGCAGGCGACTCTATTGTTGTCTCAACTGACAAACAATATGTTTACACAGTCGAGAAGACACAAATTGTTGATCCGAGCAACACGGATGCTCTACAGGATTCGCAACAAGAGATATTGACGCTGATAACTTGTTATCCGTTTCGCCATATTGGGTCCTCACCCAAGCGATTTATTGTAACTGCCAAGTTATCTCACGCGCAGAGCTAGTAATAAAACTACACAGCAATTTTCCTAGACAACGTTTTTCCTATCTCCAGTCCGGAATATCTTTTCACTTTAATCCGATGAGGGTAGCGCAAGCGTATATGCGAGTAGTAAGTCACTCGTGATTACATCAGCACTCAGAGGAAAAAATGGCAAAGCATAAACTAGGTCTTTCACTGTTGACCTTGCTCTTCGGTCTCGCGGGATCGCAACAGTTGAAAGCCGTCACTGTATCGACAGTAAACTTCGGGACCATTTCAGGTCCATTTACCAGCAGCGGGGCACTCGGGAATCAAGGTCAGGTGCTCGAAGCGTCTTTCTCGTTAACGTCTGCTACCAACCTGACGATCTATACGACCTCCTACGGCGGCGGGGCTAATGCCAACGGCACCACGGCCACGGCAGGAGGCTTCATGCCGTCGCTGGTTCTTTATAACAGCGCCGGAAACTATGTGGCGAGCCAATTGCCTTCGTCGCCCATGGGCAAAATGGACCCGGCAACAGGCCTGAATGGAGACTCCTACCTCACCATGATGAATCTGGCGGCAGGAAACTACATCATGGCTCTTTCCGACATTTTTGTACAGCAGCCGGCAACAGCCACAAACCTTTCCGATGGGTTCATTAACTACGGAGGGGGCACTACTTTTTCCGATGTGCAAGGCAATCTCCGGAACGGAAATTACTCATTGAACATCACTGGACCATCTGCGGCTGCGGCGCCTGAGCCTGCCACTTTCTGGCTGATAGTTCCAGCCCTGGGCGCCATCGTGTCAGTTATTCGTAAGCGCAATACAAAGTAACTAATTAATTCAAATTGGAGAAATAAATGTCAAGGAATGATCTTATTTCGGATGTGTTGACGGAGTCCCCGAATCGCCGCAGTTTGCTTAGAACGCTGGGCATCGCCGGCGCTGCGGCAGGGGCAGCGATGGTGACAGGAGAGAAACTGCAAGCGCAATCTTCAAGTTTAACGGCCGTGGATGTTCTGCAATTCGCTCTGAATTTGGAATATCTGGAAGCCGAATTTTATACAACAGCGACCATGGGCAAGACCATCGATCAAATTGGCATCGGCATCGATGGATCGGGAAACACCGGCCCTACTACCGGTTGGAGTCAGGTGAACTTTTCCAACAATCTGGTCTTCAGCGGCCAGGTTGCCATGCAAATTGGCCAGGATGAGCGCGATCACGTCACGCTGATCCGGAGCGCGCTGCAAGCTGCTAATGTCACTCCCGTTGCCAAGCCCCCCATCAATTTAGGGGCGCTAGGAATTGGATTTGCCAATCTGGTGCAATTTCTGACGCTGGCCCGCATCTTCGAGGATATTGGCGTAACGGCTTACGGCGGCGCGGCCGGCCTGCCCTTCTTTGCTTCCAGCCCCTATATCGGAACAGCTGCGCGCATCCTAGCTGTGGAGGCGGAACACGTGGGCAATATTCGCCTGCAGGTTGCCCGACTCAACATCTCGTCGCCCACCTTGGACGGAGTCGACATTCCTCCACCTCCCTCCGGAACGAATTTCATTTCCGCGGATAGCACTACTGGTCTTTCAGCGATCCGCACTCCCGGCCAAGTTCTCTACTTGGCTTACGGTAATGCGGCCAATGCGACCTCCGGCGGCTTCTTCCCCATGGGAGTAAACGGAACGATCAACATGTCTAGCGCTGGCGCTTAGTAACTGGGAACTTTGTCCCAACAGATAATGGCCAGGAGCCACGCTCCATAAGAGTTTGTTTCCTGGCCATAATTCTTAGCAGGCCAGTTGCCGTAGTACCCATCTTTAAATCTCTTTGTAGTAATTTACCGTCAGGTGCATCTATCACGCGGGGAATGAGCGAGTCTTCTGCTGAAGCGGCGTTGATTGAGCGGCTACGCAATCGCGACCCGGAAGGGCTGGCGGCTGCCTATGATCGCTACTCGCCTCTTGTGTATTCTCTCTTTCTCCGAATCACGCGGGACCAAAGCATCGCAGAAGATTTGGTTCAGGAACTATTTATTCGGGTGTGGAGTCACGCGCGAAGTTTCGACGCCAGTAAAGGAGCGCTTGGAGTCTGGATTTTGTCGATCGCCCGAAACATGGCTATCGATCATATGCGGTCGGCGCAGGCGCGGTTTGCCACTCGTTTGCGCCCCATTGAACATGCTGATAAGGTGCATGGAGAGAAAAAGAGTCAAGACCCGGAATCGCTCATCGATCAGGCAAGAACCGTTCAAGCGGCATTTGCGGCTTTGACTCTGAATCAGAAGAGAGTACTGGAGCTCGCATACTTTGAGGGGTTTTCGCAATCCGAAATTGCGCAGCACTTACAAGAGCCGCTCGGAACGGTAAAGAGCTGGATGCGGTCCGCTTTGCTGAACCTTCGTGCCGCCATCAAAGGAGGTGATGCGAAATGACGCACTCCGAGATGGACGAACTGTACGAACT
>JAFAZU010000678.1 GCA_019239585.1 Acidobacteriaceae bacterium | reverse complement strand
CGCTGCGCATCCTGTAACGGAATCGGATACAGATACTGGCTTCCGAGCCGGTACCGGAGGACGAAGGCGGTGACCCCTCGAGAGGTATACCAGTCGGCAACCTGGCGTCCCTCAAGGTTCGACGCTAAGCCCAGGTAAGCGCCTCCCGGAGCAATGATGATGGCGGTCCCGTTTCCGGTGCGTGGCTGAGGACGGAAGAGCGTCAGCATCGGGATGTCCTGATCACTTGTTCCGCGTGCGCCGGGCGCGCCGCCCGGCCACAACGGATAGGTGACAATCCCTAGAAAGCTATTTTCGGTTTGGGGCGGGGGCGCATTCGGCACAGCTTCCTGCGCCGAGGCGAGGCCCACAAGAGACCCGACCATCCAGATCGTGGCGATGCTTCTGAAACTCATTCCTTTGTTGTATCGCCTTTCTGCTAGCTGAAGCTTCTAGGGAAATAAGATCCTCGGCTGCGTGACCGTGAGTTGGAATCAGGGAGTGTATACCAATGTAGCGGAGAGGCCGCGTGAGTACCCTTGCCGTCCAAGGTCGCAGTCGCCGACCATGGTGGAAGCAGGCTTCACCGGGCCATGTATCCATCGCCTGCTGGCCTCGGTACGAGCGCCGTGACTCGCATCGAAACGTGAGAATTACGGGCTGATCAGAACATCTTTGCCACCTTTGCGGCTGCAGGCGTGCTAACATCCAGACATCCGGCTCGCGCCCATCGGCTTGAGCCCTGGAGGTCGACATGAGTGCCACCACACGACGTAGTTTCCTCAAAGCAGGTCTGGCCACCGGAGCTATGGCTGCGGCAGGGGACCTTCCGCTGAGCGCCGCCAAGCGCACGGCCGCCGATACCCTGGTGCTGGGCCGCTCGAATATCCAGGTGACTCGGCTGGCGTTCGGAACCGGAACGGACAGCGGCGCGGTGCAGGCCGGGCTGGGGCAGCAGGAGTTCACGCGCCTCGTGCGCTATGCCTATGACCGTGGCGTTCGCTTCTTCGAGACGGCTGAGGCCTATCAGACGCCGGGAATGCTGGGCAAGGCGCTGAAAGGCCTGCCGCGCGACAGCTATCAGCTGATGAGCAAGGTGACTACGTTTCACCAGGGCATTGACCCGCAAGCCAAGTTCGACGAGCTGCGGCGCACCTCGCAGACCGAATACTTTGACGTCATGCTGCTGCACTGGCAGCACACGGCCGACTGGCCGGAGACCACGAAGCACTGGCAAGACGGGATACTTGAGGCGCAGCAGAAGAAGATCATACGAACACATGGCGCCTCAGTGCACGGATTGCCGGCGCTACGGCAGATGCCGGGCACCAAGTGGCTGGATGTGGGTCTGATCCGCATCAATCACAACGGTACGCGCATGGACGGTCCGACCTATGAGGACACCAACCATCCCGACAACGTGAGCGAGGTGGTCGATCACATCCGGCAGTTGAAACAGGAAGGGCTGGGTGTGATCGGCATGAAGCTGTGCGGCGGCGGTCAGTTTAAGCATAGTCACGACGACCGTGTGAAGGCAATGAGGTTTGCTTTCCAGAATGCAGGAGTAGACTGCGCCACCGTTGGCTTTAAAAGCACGCAGGAGGTCGACGAGGCCATCAGCAACATGAATCTGGCGCTGGCGTAAGCTTTTGATTCGAACACCGGTGCTGTCCGATTGGTTGTTCATACTGAACAGCCAGGCTACCCTTGTCGCCGACCGGCGTACAAACGCCCCAGCACGTTCGCGCCTCAAGTCCATCGAATCCAACGGGCACTGTCAGGTTGAGCAGGGTCGTATGAGCGGTTGCGTTGCGAGATTTTGAGTGAAACCGAGAAGGGGTCGATGACCGCTTGCCTCAGGCAGCAATACCGAACAGCTTGTGAACAATTTCCGCTGCCCGACGACATCACCCTTGGCCAACCACCGCACTCGCCCCTTATTGATCCTGTGCATCGTTTCAATTCCCTGCAGTGAGCGGATTTTCGCGGCTCATCCTGCGAATCAGTTCGCGAACCTCTTTCGGCACGACGAGACGGCCCAGCTTGCCGCGTCGGATTTCCAGGTCCAGAACCAGCGAAAACCCTTCTGATATTAGGCGATGACG
>JAFAZU010000661.1 GCA_019239585.1 Acidobacteriaceae bacterium | reverse complement strand
CGACACGGCCAGTAACCTGGTAGCGCTGAACGCCAAAACCGGTGAACCGTTATGGCACGCCAATTTGGGAAATGCGGTCAGCAACGGTCCCATTACCTATGAGCTGGACGGCACGCAATACTTGACGGTGGGCGCAGGCGATACGCTGTTCAGTTTCGTTATGCTCGGCAAATAATCGCTAAACAGGAACTTTTTCGTAAATACTCTGCAAAGAAAGAGCAGCCGGGATGCTCTTGAACCCGATCTCATCGCTCCGCTGCAAATGCTCCCGAAACGTCCATATCCCTGGCTCCTGATAGTAGAAGTGTTCCACGCTTACCTGGTCCTGCGCCACGAGAAGATACTCTCGAAAGGAGGGCAGACTGCGATAACAGGCGAACTTTTTGCCGTGGTCATAGTCCTCAGTGGAAGGGGAAAGCACCTCGATCACAAGAATTGGATTAAGAAGTGTCTGTTCGCTATCTTCTAAGTACTGCTCCTCGCCGCAGGTCACTAACACATCGGGATACACGTACGCCGTGCGAGCCGGAATGAAGACGCGGCACTGTGGGCCGTCTACCCGGCAGGAGGAATCGGCGAGCTTGATACCAAGATGGCGCGTGAGGTTCAGTACAATGCTGCGATGGTTCTTGCTGACCGTTGCCATCGCAAAGATCTCTCCATCGACGTACTCGTTTTGGAGCTCCGATTGATTGTCCAAGGCGAGATACTCTTCCGGAGTGATATAAGATTTTGGAGCGGTAGACATCTGTTTTCTGGCCTCAGATAAAAGATTAGCTTGTCACCCGGCGAACTACCGTGAACCGCCGGTCAAGATCGGGCATCAGTTCGCAACCCAGGCCCGGCCCCTCCGGCACGGTCACAAACCCGTCCTTAACTGGTGGAACCGCAGTTACTACCTCCGGGTACCAGCCCTTGTAAAACGCCCGCACGGACTCCTGCACCAGCGCGTTGGGAGCGTTCAGCGATAAATGCGTAGAAGCCGTAAACACTACCGGCCCGGTGCAATCATGCGGCGCAGCAGGCAAGTGCCACGCTTCCGCCATAGATGCAATCTTCCGCCCCTCAGAGAGGCCGCCACACCAAGCCAAGTCGAACATGATGATGCCTGCGGCCTCTGTTTCGAGCAGATCACGAAATGCCCAACGACTACCTAGCGTTTCCGAAGCGCAGACCGGCGCTGGTGAAGCAAGGGCATATCGTTTCAAACTTCGAAGGCTGTTCATCTTAATGGGATCTTCATGCCAGAAACTCCCAAACGGTGCAAGTGCTTTTGCAATCTGGATGGCGGGCGTCAACTGCCAAAGCGAATGAAACTCAACCATAATGTCCATTCGCCTGCCCATGCGCTTTCGAATTTTTTCGAAGGGTTGAAGTGCGCTTTGCAGGTCTTCATGTGAAATGTACTGGCCTGCGGTTTTCTCTGCTGCGAGATCAAAAGGCCAGATTTTCATTGCGGTAATGCCTTCTGTCCAAAGCGATTCCGCCAGTTCATCCGCCCGCGTCAGAAAGTCGTTAAGGTCGTCAAAGCCAGTAACATCCGTGCGCGCAGAAGCCTCTGCCAAGCCCCAATTGGCGCTCGCCTGCGTATGCGCCTTTCGCATATAGGAAGACCCGGCGCACGTGTTATACGTGCGGATGCGGTCTCGCGTCGCGCCGCCCAGCATTTGAACAACCGGCTTGCCGACGGACTTTCCAAACAGATCCCACAGCGCAATATCAACGGATGAGGCCGCTCGCATCTCGACGCCCGTGGAGCGAAATCCGACATACGTAACGAGGTCGCGCGCGATGGCATCAATTCGCAAAGGGTCCTGACCCAGGAGTCGTGGCGCGACTTCATCGTGCAAATACGTTTCCACCGCCGTGGCGTTGAAGAATGTCTCGCCCAGCCCTATGAGGCCTTCATCGGTATGGATTTGCACCCACACCAGTTGCGGAAATTGGAGAACCCGCACCGTCTCCAGTTTTGTAATTTTCATGCCTTGTAAAAGACTACTCCGCCAGGATGGGCGTGCCTTGTGCCGCCGCGAGTTGCCATCTGCCCTCCTGTTC
>JAFAZU010000544.1 GCA_019239585.1 Acidobacteriaceae bacterium | reverse complement strand
GTAGCCAGCCGCGAGTAGAATCGTATTGCGTTCGCGCAAGGGAACTCCCAGCCATTCTGCGAGACGTAAAACCATCTCCCGACTCGGCTGTGATCGTCCGGTCTCCAGGAAGCTGAGGTGCCGGGTTGAAATCCCGACTTCACAGGCCAACTCGAGTTGGCTGAGTCGCCGACGAAAGCGCCAGTCCCGGAGCAACGTGCCTGCGTGGGCCATCGGAGCGGCCATGTTTCGACAATACCGCGCCAGCTAAACCGCTTCCATTACCTGGGAGGTAATCGACAAAGGGCTCGAAACATCTGATGATGACATCAGGAGAGAAGAAATGACTTCACCAACCGAACTCGTTGATCGCTACATAGCGGCTTGGAATGAAACGGACGCGCCGCGCCGAAAAGACTTAATCGATCGCACATGGACGGATGACGCGCTGTACCTCGACCCGGTGATGGAGGGAGTGGGAAAGAGCGGAATCAACACGATGATCGAAGGTGTTCAAAAGAAATTTCCTGGCTGGCAGTTTCAACGCACGAGCGACGTCGATGCGCACCATGATTGCCTTCGCTTCGCTTGGGTATTGGGACCTGACGGGGGTGCACCGATTGCAGGCGGAGTTGATTTCGGCGTGACTTGTGATGGCTTGTTGCGGAAGGTGACCGGCTTCCTCAACTTCGCACCACAACCAGCCGTTCCCGAGAAACAACAATGAGCACGACTACGCCGCTTGTCATGAAAACAGATCCCAATTTAATTCGGACCCGCGACGACGTTGCCTTGTTCTACCGGGAATGGGGCTGTGGTCAGCCGCTCGTCTTCCTCGCGGGTTGGACACTCAACTCCGAGATGTGGGCCTATCAAATGCAGCCGCTCTCTCAGCAGGGATTTCGATGTATCGCCTATGACCGCCGTGGTCATGGCCGATCGAGCGATCCGGGGAAGGGTTACGATTTCGACACGCTCGCCGATGATCTCGCAGCCGTCCTCGGTACGCTGGACGCAAGAAGGGCGACCGTGGTCGCCCACTCCTTCGCAAGCGGTGAAATCGTGCGCTACTTGACGAGATATGGGACGGAACGAGTTGTCCGCATCGCGTTTCTCGCACCGGCTGCGATTCCTTTTCTGCTCAAAACGCCGGATCATCCTGAAGGCATCGACGGAGCAATCTTTGATCAGCTCCGTCTCGCTTTTGCCCAAGATTTTCCGGGCTGGGCAGAAGCCAACGCGAAGCCCTATTTCGTTCCCGGCACGCCGAGAGCGGTCATTGACTGGACCTTGCGCATGATGACCCAAACCTCCCTGCAGGCAGCGGTTGAGTTGAGCAGGATTCAAACGTCTACCGATTTCCGCGACGAGTTATCGCGCATACAAATCCCTACACTGATCATTCATGGTGATAGCGACGCTTCGGCCCCTCTGGAGTTAACGGGCCAGCCAGCCGCAGCGCTGATTCCCGGTGCCCGCCTTCACATATACGCAGGAGGACCACATGGTCTGTATTTCACCCATCAGAAACAATTAAATCGGGACCTTGCACAGTTCGCTGCGACGGCTGAAGCCGATAAGTCGGCCTGAGTGAATATACTGGGCCGTGTTGCTCCTGGTCATTTCTTCTCCGTCCATGCAAAGTGGACCGCAGGAAAATGCTGAAGTGGTCCTTTACACCTGATTTGTTTCCCTGCAATCTGTTATTAGAAACTATCGCAATAGGGGCATGTTCGAGCAATCAAACGAGCAATGATGCTCCGCCTAGCCGTCAGCACACAACCGTAGCAGGTCAGCGACAACAGCCCATTGAGAAGGAGCGATCGATGAAGATTCAAGTCAGGAGAGATCAGGGTTTCGCTAGGGTGTGTCGAAGCGCTCTTGCATTTGCTCTTTTAATGGGTGTGCTGTCTTTGATAGCGCAGCCAACGCCTGACTCAGTGAGCGCTTCTTCCAACGCCAGCAGTTCCTCCGCACCCAATACGGCCAACGTTCCGGATAAACAAGAGCCTCCTACAGACAGGAGTATACGAGGAGCAACGCAGGAGTGGATTCTAGTGGATGGCCTCACTCGCTCGTTTTGGTTATATGTGCCTCGAAAATATAGATCTCATGAAAGTGCCCTGATTATCGCTTTGCATGGACGCGGGAGTGGTGGTCCGGGAACAGCGATGGAACAGTATACTTCTTTGGATGAGAAAGCAGATCAAGTGGGCTTTGCAGTTGCCTACCTTGACGGGCTCACTGATGCAACCGGTACAGTGAATTGGAACTATTTTTACGATCCTTTCTTTACTACAGCGCCGAACGATGTGAGCTTCGTACGCGAAACCATTGATTCTTTGCAGAACAGAATTCACCCTGACCGTCGCCGTATTTACGTAACTGGGACATCAGCCGGCGGGTTTATGGCTGAGCGGGTTGGTGTCGAATTGTCCGACCGTGTGGCGGCCATCGGCGTTGTGGAAGGTGGATTGTTCGTCTACTCACCCCAAAGCCCACAAACAATTCCAAATGCGGCGGAGCCCATTTCAGTGCTCCTTCTAAAAGGAGACCAGGACCCGTTCAACCAGTATTGTGGCGCTATTTTCCCGAGCTTCGGCGTAACCGAGGCGTCCTCAGACCAGGACTTCGACTATTGGGCTGGTCCTTCAGCAAACCAGTGCTTACGCGTGTATCCTAACGCTTCCTTATGCAACAGTATTGGAGTTGGGGATGCGCAAGGGAATGTGACGCCTGGCATGACGAGCTCGCTCGTCCGGAAGGAGGCTGCCGGTTGCCGGGCAGATACAGAGGTGAGACTCTATCGTTTGTTAGGTGGAGGGGACCGCTGGAATCAAGCTCCGATGAATGTTCCCGGGCAAGCTCCCTTTAATCCAGACTTGGACTCTCACACCGGGGTGACCACAAACGATATTTTATGGAAATTTTTTGAAGAGCATCCCAAACGTGAATAGCGTAAACACCGACGGACAGCCGTGAGGATGACAGCCCCAGATAATCGGCACGACCCCTTACCGTAACGAGCCCGTTTTCACGAACTTCGCAACAGAACCGGCAACACTCAGCATTTGCCGTGCTGTGGTTCTATAAGTTGATGAGCAGCTCACAATCGATAGCAGCCGCTCGCCAGCAATTCAGATTATCGAAAGCCCCGAAACACTCCGTCCTTATCCGCGGCATCGGCAAATTCGAAGAAATCCAGGTTCGCAATGGACAGGTTATTTTCAATACTCTGGACCTGCGAGGGAAGGGCGCGGAACGTGCGGCCACGCTCGTGACGCAGGTCGATGACGAGGACGGGAAACTCGTCGTCCCGGATTGTTAAATCATCAACAACAAATAAAAACGAATATCGATAGTGTCTGGGTAGGGCAGCTAATAATTTTTCGACCGGCATATTGCGGCAAACCTTATCTTCAACGACGTCCAAATGGGCGTAAAGCGTGTAGCCGAACTCTTGAACTGGATCGCGGACTAGCTGAAGGACCGTCTTCCATCTCTCCTGATCTTCGAAGTCAGTTCGGACCACCAGAGAATTGCCTCGTTCGGGCACTGAATTCAGGTTGTCGAGGTCCATGCGATAGTTAGAAAGGCAAAAGTTACAGCAACGGCATGAGGCCGTACCCTGAGCGACGTGATCAAATCCACGTCAATCTGCACTTTGCTCAACAAAGACTTCTTCGTCGTCAGATGCGGTACGCCTCGACAACAACATAACTCTGGCCAGCGGTCTCGGCAAGGTCCGCTTGACGCGAGAGCAATAGAACCACTTCGGAATCGTGCTCGACAACGGGCTCGCCGCCGATGATCACCCGGAGGTCTTTGCATAAGACAACTTAACCCGCTCGCCGGTACAGGCGTGGACTCATGCCGAACTCGCTCCGGAAAGCCCGATTGAAATTCGAGAGATCCTCGAAGCCACAGTCGAGTGCGATTTCCGCAATCTTTCTCTTTTCGGACAAGAGTCGGACGGCGGCCCGCCTTAACCTCCCGCGCAGAAGATACTGATGCGGTGTTGTTCCTGTGAGGACCTGAAAAGTGCGGAGAAAATGGTAGGGGCTCAGCCGCGCGAGGTGGGCCAGGCTAACCAGGTCTGCAGGCATACTGAGATCGTTCTCGACGGTTCGGATGACCCGCGAAACACGTGCTAACGGACCTGGCGCCCCAGCGTGATCACGCGATCCCATCCCAGCTTCCACTTGCGTAACCCGTACCGCCACCTCAAGGGCGAGTTCCTCACACCGGCTGCGAGCAGTAGGCGCGAGTAGCGTATAAACCCTAGCTGCGACCGGATTGGTTGCCCGGATCGGCGGTAGACTCGAGGCCCTAAAACGGGTTCTGTTACCTCCGCCTCGTGAACGACCCGTTCAAACCAACCAGAATCGTATGAAAAGCAGATGCAGCGATCGCCCGTCCCGTGCTCGTGGCCGCAGCAAAAGCAATCCCCTGCATTTCCGAGCAGAATCGATCCGGGCACCATCAGGTCCGGCTTTCGGGCTGACCGATACTGAAAGGTGCCGGCAGCCACAATGGCGATACACGGACACGTATGCGACTCCTCATAAGGCCGATCACGAGGTCCGGCGCTGCAGACGATGTCAGAGATGCACCAGCCCTCACCGGAAGCGATTTCGGTTCGCCGAGGCAGATGAAGAACATGGCCGCTGTGGACCCTCAAGGCGAACCGGCCCGCCCTGCCGCAATTTTTGCCAAGATTTTTGGCCTCCGATACCTGACACTGTCAGTGTAACGAGGCCAGTGACGCTATTTGCGCTGGCAATCCGGCTGCGAGTGATTACGCCACCTGCGTCTCGTGCAGGATCAATCTCTTAGAGAAGAAAAGGACAGAAGCATGGGTTCAATTCGGAAGCAGATCATAACAAAGGCGAGCACGCACGAAACATGGTCGGCGTTATGCGACGTGGGCGCCCTGCACACGAGGCTGGTGCCGGGGTTCGTAGTTGATACGAAACTGGAAGCCGATGCACGCATTGTGACCTTCGGCAACGGTTTAGTCATTCGTGAGTCGATCGTTGCTATCAGCGATGACATGCGGCGCGTCGTGTGGTCGGCAACTACGGAACAGCTCAAGCATTACAACGGATCGGCCGAAGTAGTCACTAGTGGCGATGGCCAGACCCGAGTCGTTTGGACCGCAGATTTTCTTCCAGACGAAGCCGCGCCTTGGATCGACTCGATGATGGAACAAGCCATCACAGTCATGAGAAAAACCCTGGATCGCCTCGCTCAGTAAGGACCGTACGACATGAGAATGCCAAAGAGTTCCGGTAGCCTGCTGGACCCAGGCGAAACCGTCCTGCGTCCACTCACGTCGCACCATCACGTGCAGTGGTCAATATCGGTTACCGGCCGACGCTGGGCACCTTCCGGTGTCCCAGTTCACGACGACATGCCTCTGAGTTCAGAAGCATGAGCGGGATTTACTTCTAAGTCTGAGAGAAATCAGTATGTCTTTGGATGAAGGCACCTCCATTTGGCTCAAAAGGGAGCTGAAGCATATGCAAATATGCGTGTTGCTGACGCCGTACACGATTTTGAAAAAGCTGTGGCCCAAATCCCAGATCTCACGAGGCATAGTTCGCTTTGGGAGTGATCTGCTTCATTCAGTATCTGAATGGAAAGGGAACGCCATCGGAGCTGATGGAATCCGCGCAAATGGCGGAAGAGAATGCCGCTTTTGCTGTCCGGGCAGAAAAACACCTTCAACAGGCGCTGGAGTTGCACCCTCAGAACGAACCCGTAATGGAATACCTCGCCGGACTCTATTTTCACTGGTTCGATCCAGCACTGGGACCCTCGGCACGGCTCGACGACGAAAACAAGGAGACCGTCATGCCCGTTCGGCCCCTAAGAGGAGACGCGGTAATCCAGTTCTAAAGCTAACTTTAGCGTACTCAAATTTTTCCGTTTCTTGAGGAGTTCCCATAAATGTCCTGCGGTGTTATAACAACTCCTGTGAACGGCTCGGAATACACCGACGATACCCGAATTCCGGGCCAAGCCCTTGCTCAATTCTACAAAGCATTCAATTCGCAAGATCTGACTCTCATGCAGCAGAACTGGGAACAATCGGACGAAATTACAATGGATAACCCGTTGGGTGGGATCAAGCGTGGATGGAAGGAGATTCGCGAAGTGTATGAACGCATTTTCGCAAGCAAGTCTCCTGTCCGCGTGGAGTTTTATGACTACAGTAGTCATGAATTTGCGGACATCTTCTATGTAGTCGGACGAGAGCGAGCATTAGGTGCACCTGCAGATTCACCAATCGCAATTCGCACTACGCGCGTATTTCACCGCCAGCCGAGTGGCGAATGGAAATTGATTCATCATCATGGCTCTTTTGATGACCCCACCTTGCTGGCAAAATACCAGGCGGCAGTCAAGTGACCAGCGCCCAAGCAGATTGGGTTTGCCATTGATGTCGAGGAGCTCACAGTCCAGCTGCTGGCCTCGTAACCTAGCGTATGAGATGGCTTCTCGCGCCTCGTCGCAGGCATTGATTCCAGGGCGTCTCTTATCCCTGCACGCCCCAACAAAACCTGTGTGTTCAGCAAGCGATCTGCCTGTCTAAAATCACCATCTATTGCTAGAATGCTGATCAATGCGGAGATCGTTCGGTTCACGTGCGCTTCTCAATGTATCTTTTGTGCTGGTGACGCTTCTAGCCGTATTAATGGTAGTGCAGTATCGTTGGTCGACGCGGGTCGCCGCCGCGGATACGCAGCGCGAGAAGGAACATCTCGATTCGGCAGCTTTGCTCTTTGCCAACGAGTTCGACGACCTCGTTGCACAGACAATA
>JAFAZU010000431.1 GCA_019239585.1 Acidobacteriaceae bacterium | reverse complement strand
CTCTGTTTACGAACGCCCGCGACGGCCCGCGACAACACGGAAAATCTCGTCTGCTCCAGTCCGCGCATCCGCATTAACTCCCCTATTCCCGGAAGCTCACGATCAAGAATGCCCCGTGTTGCTTCCGGCGTAACATCACGAGGCGCTACCCCGGTCCCGCCAGTTGTTAGAATCAGTGAGGCCAGAGAACGGTCTGTCCACTCCTGAATCGCCCTCCCGATCGTCGTTTGGTCGTCTGCAACGGTTTCCTGCACCGCAACGGTCCAGCCCAGTTCCCGGCAACGTTCCGCTATGGCAGGTCCCGATACATCCTCCCGCGTGCCCGCAACTGCGGAATCGCTGACAGTCAAGATAGCGACTGTGATCATTCCGTGTTTTCCCGCCGGTATGCGCCCGATTTCCCGCCTGTTTTTTCCAAAAGATAGATGCTGCGAATCTCAATGCCTTTGTCCAAAGCTTTCGTCATGTCATAGATTGTTAACGCTGCCACGGAAGCAGCCATCATTGCTTCCATTTCCACGCCGGTACGCGCCACCGTAGCAGCAGTTGCTGAAATTTCAATTCCTTCCGCTCCGATTTTAAATTCCACCGCTACATGACTCAGCGGCAGAGGGTGGCAAAGAGGTATCAGATCCGATGTTTTCTTGGCTGCCATAATGCCTGCGATCCGTGCTACTTCGAGCGGATCGCCTTTCCGGTTGCGAGGCAGCGCTTCGAGCACTTGGGGCGACATGGTAACGAATGCCCTTGCCGTGGCAGTACGCTCTGTCGGGGCTTTATCGCCCACGTCCACCATAGACACTTGTCCAGCGGAATCGTAATGGCTTAACTTGTTTGGGCCGGATTCACTCATGGCTTAAGCATCACCCGGATCGAATCGCCTACTTCCCAGGACCCCCGGTCGTGGTCGGCAACCAGAAACACATTCGCTTTCGCCAGCGCCGGAATGTCGCTTGACCCCTGCCACGGTATGTGCCGCAAACTCTGTCCATCCGCGCTTAGCTTGGCAGGGAGAAATCGTGTCAGTCCTGGCTTATGGCGGAACGGCGCTTCAAAACGAGCGGACAGTAGCGGCAGCAATGGTTCGTTGTCTCCCGCCAGCAGTTGGAGAGCGGCACGCGCGAATAACTGATAGGTCACCAAAGAAGATCCTGGGTTTCCAGGCAGGCCAAATACCGGCTTCCCCTCAAATGTGCCGAATGCGGTAGGCTGCCCCGGCTGCACGCGTACGCGCTCAAAATGAAATTGCACTCCGAGCTCACGCAAACAAGGTTTTACCAGGTCGTATTTTCCGGCGGATACGCCGCCCGAGACAAGCAGCATGTCCATCTCCAGTCCCTTTTGCAGCAACCGCGTCAATGCCTCCTTGTGATCACCCGCTACCGGCAGCACGGTCGGTTCACCGCCTGTCGTCCGCACCAGAGTCGCCAGCATGTAGGAATTTGAATTACGAATTTGATGAGGGTCCGGCTTGGTATCGAGGTCAACAATCTCATCACCGGTTGCCAGAATCGCCACACGCGGCCGCCGCACGACAGGAACTTGCGTATGACCGGTCATCGCTAGAGTGGCGATATGGCTCGCGTCGATGATGGTTCCCGCTGAAATTAGAGTTGATCCACTGGGCGCTTCCGCGCCTTGTCTATTAATGAACTGGCCCGCTTCAACTGCCCCTTCCACGTGCACGGAATCGCCTTCACGATGAACATGCTCCACCATCACCACAGCATCGGCGCTTTCCGGCACGGGCGCGCCGGTCATAATTTCCAGCGCCTCGCCCCCTTGCAGCGGAGCGCTTTCGCCCTCTCCCGCGCGAACCTCGCCGCGTACTCTCAAGGTTCCGGGCACATCAGAAGCACGCACGGCAAACCCGTCGCGTAAGGATCGCCGCAGGGCAGGGTAGTCACGGTCTGCCGGTATTAATTGCGCCAGAACCCGGCCGTGCGCCTCGGCTAGGGGAACGGTTTCCTCTTCAGAACTTCGCGGCAAGGTGCGTACTGTTTCAATCACAATACGACGCGCCTCTTCCCAATCCAGCGCCTGCGAGCGTGCATTTTCCGGCACGATTGGATTGTACCGTTTGCCCGTCCCGGATGTCACGGTCGATCTGGTAGCGTCCTAAAATTGGGTTGATGGCTCAGTTTCCGATGAGCGCGTTTCACAATCTCACTTTCCGGGTCGCCGACCAACAA
>JAFAZU010000136.1 GCA_019239585.1 Acidobacteriaceae bacterium | reverse complement strand
GCCATGGGACCGCTGCATGGATACGGCATCGCGCGGCGGATTGAGCAGGTAAGCGGAAATGAAATCCTGCTGAACCAGGGGACCATTTACGCGTCGCTGGTGCGAGTGCAGCAGCGCGGATGGATCGCTGCCAAGTGGGGCACGTCGGACAACAACCGTAAAGCCAAGTTCTACTCCATTACCAAGGCCGGGCAGAAGCAGTTAGCAAGGGATATCGCGTATTGGCAGCGGCTAGCCGGCGTCATGGGCCGGGTTCTGGGAATGCAGAGTGAAGGAGGTGAGCAATGATGCATTTTGTCCGAGAGGCGCTCAACCGCTTACGTTCTTTCTTCCGCAAAGGGCCTCTTGACCGGGAATTGGATGCGGAGATGGCTTCGCACATCGAAATGGCCATCGAAGAGAATGTGCGGCGCGGCCTGCCTCCGGAAGAAGCGCGCAGGCATGCACTGGTCCAATTTGGCGGAGTACAGCAGGCGCGCGAACGGCAACGCGAATCGCGCGGGCTTCCGTGGCTTGATGTCCTAATGCAGGACTTGCGGTTCACCTTCCGCACACTGCGGCGCGACCGCGGGTTCGCGATTGTCGCCGTTCTAATTCTTGCATTGGGTATTGGCGCCAATGTTGCCGTTTTCAGCGTAGTGAACACCATCCTGCTCAGACCTTTACCCTTTCCTGCTGCGCAACAGTTGGTGCGGATTGTCGAGAAGAACCCAAAAGCCGGCGAATCGAGCAAAACGTACACGGCGGATGCGACGCAGGACTTTCAGCAACAGAACCGCTCTTTTCAGTCCGTCAGCGGATACTTCGCCTTTACCGGGCCGGATAATTACAAACTGATAGGAGGCGACCAGCCGGTGCCGCTGACAGGCATTCTGGTAGCCGAAGGCTTTTTTCAAACGCTTGGGGTCAAACCTTCAGCAGGCCGGTTATTCCGCTCCGAGGAGTTCGTGCAACATGCTCAGCCGGTAGCGCTGTTAAGTTACCCTTTCTGGAAGCGGCAGTTTGGGGGCGATCGCAGCATCGTCGGACGGACGATCGACTTGAACAATACGGCGGTGACCGTTGTAGGAGTGATGCCGGATACCTTTGATTTTGGCTCGGTGTTTTCCCCCGGAGCCAAGATCGACCTGTTCACGCCTTACATCATGGATGACTTCCGCAACGACGGGAACGACTTGGCATTGATCGGCCGCCTGAAGCCGGGGGTGACTCTAGCGCAAGCACAGAGCGAGGCAGATCAGCTTTTTCCGCAGCTCTATTTTGAGCATAAACACCCTGAGTACGGAAAACATTACACCGGCCAGCTTACGGGACTGAAAGAATATGTAAGCGGTAAATTGCGGCGCGCGCTGATTGTGCTGTGGTGCGCTGTCGGCTTAATCCTGCTGATCGTATGCGTGAATCTCTCGAACCTGCTGCTGGCGCGGGCGGCGGCGCGCAGCAAGGAATTTGCCATGCGCGGCGCTTTGGGGGCAGGACGCGGACGACTGATGCGTCAATTGCTCACCGAAAGCCTCGTGTTGTCGGGAGCGGGAGCGCTTCTGGGGTTAGTACTTGGCTTCGCCTCTGTCTTCTACCTCGCGCACCAGGGATCGCTCGCGTTGCCGCTGCTGAGCATGGTGCGCGTGGACGGAGCGGTGCTGGCCTGGACGCTGTTGATAGCCGTGGGTGCGGCTGTTCTGTTTGGTCTGACGCCAAGCTTGCGCATATCGAGCGGCAACCTGCAGGAAACGTTGAAGGAGAGCGGACAGGGAGCCAGCGCAAGCAGAAAACATGACCGAATGCGCTCGGCGCTGGTTATCACAGAAGTTGCTCTCGCCTGCGTGCTCCTGGTTGGAGCCGGCCTGTTACTGCGCAGTTTTCTACGGGTGCTGGATGTTGATCTGGGCTTTGAGCCAAGCCGCGCAGCCGCCATCAGCGTTGATTATGACGATGGCCGGAGTGCAGCCAAGCGGGCTGCCATCTGGCAGGAGGCCGTGCGCCGGGCTTCACTGATTCCAGGCGTTGAGGCAGCAGGCATATCCGACAACCTGCCGATGAGCCGGAACCGCAGTTGGGGGGTCAAAGCAAAGGGCGGGGACTACGATAGCGGGAAATTTCAGGGCGTCTTTGTTTATATTGTTTCGCCGGGGTATATCAAGTCCATGGGAATGCGCTTAGTCGAAGGCCGGGACATCAACTGGGCAGATCTTTCAGATAACCAGGCCGTGGTCATCATCAATGAAACGGTCGCGCGGAAGCTGTGGCCGGGGCAGAACCCGATTGGCCGTACCGCCCTCACAGGCGGCACGGAGGCGCGTGTGATCGGCGTGATTGCCGATGTTCGCGAAACCGGTGCCGAAGACGCCGCCGGCTGGCAGATATACCTGCCAGCCTCGAAGAATTTCGGACCGGAAGGCTGTTATTTGGTAGTGCGGTCGAAGCTGCCTCCAGGTACGCTGGCAACGAGCGTGATGAGGACACTTCGTCAGATCAATCCAGGGCAGCCAGCGACGGAGTTTAAACCGATTCAGAACCTTGTGGACCATGCCACATCGCCACGGCGTTTCTTCTTTCTTTTGGTATCGATATTTGCCGGACTTGGATTGCTTCTCGCCACTTTGGGAATTTACGGAGTTGTTTCTTATTCCGTCACCCGCGAGACGCAGCAGATCGGCATCCGCATGGCTCTGGGAGCGACGCAGGAACGCGTGTTGTTTGACGTGATCTGGAAGACCTTGCGGCTCGCGTTCATCGGTATTAGCGCCGGGGTGGTCGGCTCCTTGATGTTTGCACGGCTCATAGCGTCTCTTTTGTTCGGCACTGCTCCGAATGATCTGCCAACATTTGCGATGATGGCGGCCTTGCTGGGCACTGTGGCGCTGCTGGCCGGTTATCTTCCAGCGAGAAGGGCCTCGCGGATTGATCCCATTATCACCTTGAGGACAAACTGAAATCCGGGTAGCTTCAGGCCCCAGCGCAACAGTTGCGGGCGAACTCAAATTCTCGCCAG
>JAFAZU010000121.1 GCA_019239585.1 Acidobacteriaceae bacterium | reverse complement strand
CTCGTATCCTGGGCGACGCATGCGCACCCGACCAACACCACGCAGGCTGCGATCACCGAGACCCCGTCGACTCCGTCCACACTGAGCACGGGTGAATTCTTGAAGCTGACGCAGGACTGCAACGGCAACCTGACACGCGGCAGCCAGGTGCAATGCCCGGGTTGCCGGGTGGGCGGTCTGGCCACAGGCCTCTAATTCAGGTAGGGAAAGTAGTACTGTAGTAGATCAGAACGCGCCGGATACCAACTCGTGCTCTTGGTACCGGCGCGTTTGGCTTTGTTGGGGCTGCAACGCCAGCAACTGGTTCGTGAGCTCCTCCCAAGCACGGGACCAATAGCGGCATTATGGCCTCTTCGCATCTGTAATTGAGAGAAAGACATGGCCGACCCTCAGGAAGTAGTGCAATATGCCATACACCCGGCGATTGGAATTGCGCGCGTCGGGAACTCGCCCGACGAATTCTTTACCGCGCCACAGTATCCGGGAGATGTTCCCGCCGGGCCTTACAAGGATGCGCAGGGAGCGGTCAAACGGCAGGCTGCGCAATTCCGCATCTACGGTCTGAATCAGGCTGGCGAGGTCGTCAAAGAAATCACCGAAGATAGCGCCCGGATAGAGTGGCGCGTTCATCTTGCGAACCGGAAAGCCGGTTGGTACCAGTTCAACAACGCGATGGATCTTGGCCCGTTCTCGATGACGTCGGCATTTCGAAACAACAGTATGACCGGTAAAGACCGGGAGTCGCTCGTTATCGATCCTGGTCCGCGCACCATCTCGGGCCGGAATGCGGCCAGCGTGGTGTTTGACACCGGTAAGTTTCAGGGCGCTTCCGTCTATCTTGGCGAGCTTCGCACCGACGGGAACGGAAGATTGCTGGTTCTTGGCGGGCGGGGCCACTCGCAGTCCGCGAGCGGTAGTCCTGCAACGACGTTCGCCAACAATGATGACTGGCACGACGACACGTCCGACGGACCAGTGCGAGCTACCGTCGTTGTGGACGGCGTCGCACACGAGGCAGTCCCTGCTATGGTTGCTGTCACTCCGCCGAATTTCGGACAGGGTCTCTTTTCCGTCATTACCATGTACGACGTCGTCTATGACTTGTTTGTCCGCGAGGGCTGGATCGGGCAACCGGATCAGGTTGTTTTCGAAAGGGACGTGCTTCCCATATTTGAACGTCTTGTTCAGTGCCAGTGGGTTAATCAGGGCATTTACTTCTTGTTCGGCCAGAACTCGCCTGCAGATTTGCTTGCTCCGGATCTGCTGAAGCAGTTGTCCACACCGGACTCTCAGCATCGTGCGGAACGAGAAAGGCTGTTTCGCTGGTTTCTCGATCCAGATGGAACCGGACCGGAACCCGTGAAGCTTCCGCCGTTCTACGGGGACCTTTTTGGGGACTACGAGAATCAGCACGGGGTCGGTTTAAGCCTGACTCGCACTCAGTACGCAGCTCTTCGAAAGTGGGCCGAGGGAGAGTTCGTTAATGACAAAGTAAGCCGCTCGAAGTCGCTCGCTGAACTTCCAGTTTCCGAGCAGCCGCATGCGCTCGACCGCGCTGCGCTCGAAGAGTGTCTCGGCGGTCCATTCCACCCCGGAATCGAGTTAACGTGGCCCATGCGTCACCTCAGCATGTGGCACGCGCCGTTTCGGCTGAACGTATTGCCGGAGAACGAACCGGTACGGGATGACTTCGGTCCCCTGCTCACGCCGGAGAGTTGTCTTGGGAAAGAAGGGCCACTGACTGCCAGCGGGCCCGGAACGCTGACGCGCTGGATGGGTGTGCCGTGGCAGACCGATGAAGCAAGTTGCCTGGCGGGCTACATATCATCGACGTACCTGCCCATTCCGAGTTTCTGGGCCGTTCGTGTTCCGAATGATGTGCTGAGTGCTGAAGCATACGACCGTGTTCTCGATGGGAAACTGCCTCTGGCGCAAAGGCTAAAGCACTTCGATCATCGGCAGTTCTGGCTCCGTGATTTCAGCACGCAATATCAGGCTCGAATCAACAGCATGGTGAAGTTCTGGGACCAGATCGGAATTGTCGCCCAACAACCCGGACCGCCGGATAGCGGCTCCGCTGGGCTGCCTTCTTCTATGTGGGTGGAAACCGGCCGCCTCTACAGCGAATTCGACCAACGAAAGTCTGATCCGACATGGCAGCAGCTGCTGATTGCCGAAGGTCGTGTGGATGCAGCGCGTGAAGAGCAACCAGTCACTGCTGCCACCGCTTTCCATCGGCACCTCGCAGATATTCCTCCAAAGCAGCGCAGACGCCGCTACCGGCGCGACCAGCTGTGATGCGGTCGCGTCCGCGCGTGGCGATTGCAGGCGGTGGACCGGCCGGTGCATGCGCTGGTACGGTCCTGGCCAGATCCGGATTCCGCGTTTCGGTTTACGAAGCTGCCCCGGGCGCACAGGACAAAATCGGCGACTCACTACCCCCGTCGGCATCAGCCATCCTTCGCCAACTGGATCTGCTGAACTCGATGGCCACGGCCCACGTACCGTTTTACGGCAATCGTTCTTGGTGGGGATCCGACTCTGCCTCAGAACGCGGTTTCATCTTTCATCGCGGCGGGTCTGGATGGCGGCTGAATCGAAGAGAGTTTGAGGCGAGTCTGACATCAGCAGCCCGCAAACAAGGAGTCGAGTGGCAC
>JAFAZU010000726.1 GCA_019239585.1 Acidobacteriaceae bacterium | reverse complement strand
TCGATATCGCCGTCGGTGGGTTTGTCCATCGCGGCAATCAGATGCAACAAAGTCGATTTGCCTGATCCGGAAGGCCCCATTAACGCCAGGAAATCGCCACGTTTAATCTCGACATCAACCTTGTCGAGCGCCACGACATGAAATTCGTCGCGCACAAAATCCTTTGTTAACTTGCGCGTGATAACGACTGCTTCGCTCATGCATTCAGCCTTTCTTTTTACTTGACCTCAACCCTGGCCCCGTCCTTGAGATTTCCTGGCGGGCTTACAATCAACTCCTCGCCGCCGATTAGGCCGTCCGCCACTAGAACACCCTTTTGCGAAGAGCCGTTTGTAGTAACAGGCCGCTTGCGCGCATGCCCATTGACAACCACAAAGACGCTCCCGTTTTGCACCGCTCCTTCCGGCACAACGATTAAGTGCTTAGCCGATGCCGTTTGTTCCGCAGGAGCTTCGTTGTAGAACGCAACTGTGGCGTTCATGTCGGGCCGGAGATAGCTGTCAGGATTTTGTATGCGAACCTTCACTTGCACCGTTGCTTTGGCGCGATCCGCTTCGGGAGAGACTTGCTCCACAAAGCCTTGATACTTCCGGTCAGGATAGGCATCTGTGGTAACAACTCCTTTCTGCTGCGGGCCTAGTTTCGGAAAGTCGTTCTGGCTGATATCGAGTTCTACTTGCAAGTAATTGAGATCAGCCATTGTGACGAGGTAACCTTTCGCTCCTTTGTCGCCGACAAACCCGGTTGTGACGAACTCACCCCTTTCCACGTTGCGATCCAGAATCGTGCCGGTTACAGGAGCCCTGATAACCGTGTTATCCAGTTGTGTTTGGGCGTAAGCGACCTGGCCTTTTGCTTGCTCAATTTGACCAAGAACTTGCGCGATCTCTTCCTTGCGTGGCCCGAGCACGGAAAGGTCGAGCGTCCTGGACAGACTAGCGACTTTTGCCTCATAGCCGTCGTATTTGGCTTGCGCGTCGTCCAAAGCTTGCTTAGCCAAAACGCCCTCTTTCACGAGCTGGCGAGTTCGCTCCAGCGAGACTTTAGCGTTGGCAAGATCCGCCTTTGCTTCATTCACGTCAGAACGGGCTTTTTCAATCTCTTCCGGCCGCGAACCGTTTTTCAGCTCTTCCAGCTTGGCTTGCAGATTAGTCAGTTGACCTTTCTGTTGCTCTAGCTGAGCACGGTATTCGTCGTCTTCCAAGCGCACTAGAACCTGACCGGCCTTCACCTTGTCCCCTTTATCGACCCCGATGGAAGCAACGCGCCCGTTAACTTTGGAAGCGACCTCAATCTTGTGCGCTGCAATGATGTAACCGGTTGCGCTGAGGATGATTTGTTCACCGGCTGCCGAGGCGCTGACCGGTGATTGCACCTGCACAACCTGGACCGGAGTGGCGGCATTCACCTTCTGGTAAGCCAAGAGCGCGGCCACAGCGCCGAGTCCAAGAAGGACAGCAATTCCAATCAGTTTAAGAACCGGTTTTGAATCCTGCGTGCGCCGGGCATCCCGGTCGATTCGCAGGCGCTTTAAATCTGTATCCATTGGCAAGTGTCAAAGACAACGCTACACTTCACGCAGCGCGACCAAAATCTCCTTCTTCGCCGCTTGACGAGCAGGCAGTAAACCGCCTAAAACTCCGAGCAAGACCGAAAATAACAGGCCGACAGCAATCACGTCAGGCCCGATGCGGATGTTGAAATTTGTTTCACTGAATGTAACAAAGTTGCCGAGACCGGTAGTGACATTATTGAGCGGCATCACCAGAAGACAAGCAATAATCCCGCCAATAAGCGCCAAAAGGACCGATTCCAGAAAGAAGCTCAGGAGAATGCTGCCTCTGGTAAACCCGAGAATCCGGAGTGTGCCGATCTCCTTCGCGCGACGGGCCACGGCGGCATACATGGTGTTCATGGCGGCAAACGAACTGCCGATAGCCATGATGATGCAAATAAAGTACCCCAGGAAGCGAACCGGCGCGGCGGAAATCGTTTGCGCGTCGTAATACTCCTTTTCACCCAATACCGTGACGTTCAAACGACGGTCGCTCTCAAGCGATTTCTTCAATGCATCGGCAGCAACTTCATCAGTGGTTTGCAGCAGAGCAGAGCTGTACGTGTCACCGCGATTGAAATCGGAAGCGACTTGCGCTGCATCTCCGAATATTTCACTGTCGGTAGCGCTTCCCCCTCCATCCATAACCCCTACAACGGTCCATGAGCCTTTACCGAAGTGCAGAGATTTACCAATCTGCGCAGCAGGATAGCGGTTCGCAAGGGACTTGCCGACTGTAATCTCACGCAATCCAGGTTGAAACCAGCGGCCGGAACTAATTTTGACCTTTCGCATTGAGATGCCGCGCAATGTGATACCGCGCAATGTAATGTTGATACCGTCAGGATTCACGCTGCTCGGCATACTGATGATCGTTACCACTTCGAGGGACGCTTTGGGTTGCCCGTCGGCGCCGGTTGCAATACCGGGAAAACTTTTAACGATTTGGAACTGTTGCTGAGTGAATAAGCTGGTCAGTTCCGCGTTGCCGCCCTTGCGCATGACGAGTAGGTGCAGCGGGTCGCCAGTCGATGCAAAAGCAGCCTTCAATCCGGATACCAAGCCGAGAACGGCTAATAGCACCGCTACCGTTAAAGCAATTCCCACGGCAGTCATCAGCGTAGTTGTTTTGCGAACAACCAAATTACGGAAGTTATAGGAAAGAGGAATCGCCATAAGTGTCAGCCGCTATACCTCAAAGAGTCGAGGATGTTCGTTTTTGCCGCGTTCCAGGCAGGGATAAAGGAGCTAATCAACCCAAGAAGGACCGCTACACCAAGCGATATCAGTCCGGTGATGGGCGTGACAGACATGTTGTTCAACTGCTGAGCAAAGCCAGCAGCAGCTTTTCCAACACCCGTCGCAAGAATGGCCGCGAGAAGGGTTCCGATGATTCCACCAATCAGCGCAATCGTGATCGCTTCACCAATAATGAGGCTCAGAACCATGCCGTTGGTAAAACCAAGAGTTTTCAAAACGCCTACCTCCTTGATCCGTTCACGTACCGACATCGCCATAGTATTGCCTGAGACAAGCAGAATCGTAAACGTAACGGCGGCGCTGATACTGAGAAGAAATACTTTGATATTGCCAAGAAACCCAACAAAACTGAGGGCGAACTGCTGCTCCGATTCCGTTTTCGTAGGAGGAGACGCATTGGCGAACATTTCGTCCACAGTTTTCGCAATTTTCGGAACATCTTCCGGGCTGTTCGCCAGAACCGCTACTACACTGTTGAAGCTGCGGCGCGCCACCGGTTGAGTGTCGCGGAGGTACTCAACATTAAAGAAAAGGGTATCCTGAGCATCCGGATCGGTAAAGATGCCGACCACCTTAAGTTCCACTGTTCCGGGATAGATATCGCCATGCAAAATAACGCGGTCACCAATTTTCAAGTTCAGCTTCTCGGCTAAATCTTGTGAGATGACGCAAGCAGTCCGCTCCCGCACGAAAGCCTGCCTTTGCGTTTCGGACATTTCTAACTGTGTTCGGATTCTTAGGAAAGCAGCGGGTTCCACAGCCATGCGCGCAAAGAAGTTTTTTGAATCGCGATTGTCTTTATACGTGCCGCCGTACCAATTCCAGGCGGAAACTTCTTTTACACCGGGCACGCTGCGGACTTTGTCCTCATAGGACCTTGGGATAGGTTGAGCCAGCGAGACTTTATGGCGCACAACAAGCCGCAGCGCCTGACCGGGTGTCTGCTCGGAATAGAAAAGCGCGCGGTACATCGCGAGTAAAACACCTAACAAACAGAGCGAAGCCGCAATACTGGAAATCGTCAGGAAGCTGCGACGCTTGTTGCGCAGCGTGTTCTTGAAAGCGAGAGACAGATAACGAAACATCTTCTCCTTTCTTTCTCCTTTTCGGCTAGAATAGCGCAAAACCGCACCAAAGGAAACGGAATTTTTCTATTAGGGGTTCGAAGAAAATGATCTCATGGACTTCGACCGCGCCGACGAAA
>JAFAZU010000702.1 GCA_019239585.1 Acidobacteriaceae bacterium | reverse complement strand
ATCGTTCTTCACCATTCCATGAGCGAGCAAGAGGGCACCCGCCAAGGCACGGGCAAAATAACTGACCGTTACGTGGCTGAGCTGCCACAAATCTTCGAGCACATTGATGGGTGGTTTAAGCATCGGCTGAGTAATCTCTTGCGGATGCGTGCTGGTGACAAGCGCGCGCAGTTGCCGCGAACTCACCGTACATTGCGTAGAGTCAAACCACGGCGAGGCAAGCACGCTATCAAAAAATCTTTTTGCCCGCGGAGTAGCGGTTTGGGCGCTAACCGTTTCTTTGGTGCAGTTCGGACCGTAGGCGAAAACCGAGTAGATAAACACCTCGCGAATTCCGGCCTGAATTGCCAGCTCGCCCACATCTTTGCCCCAGCCTTCCGGAACAGTGACTCTAATCTCGTGCATACCAGCGCGTTCTTGTTATCTGATCCGGTTGTAACATATTTGTAACAATTGCAATGACAAGTGAAGATTTGGGTTACTGCTTTCCCGGCTGTACCGCTTCGCGTCCAATTACCTGGAAGAAACGTGCGCCGAAAACGCCCGCCGAGAGCAGAGCTCCGAAGAGAGCCAGCGCTTCCAGGCTCTCGCGACCTTCATGTTCCCAATAGACATCACGTAGATTCAGCCACAGCGCAAATTCATCCAGAGTCAAAGCTGCGCCTACACCGTAGAGCAGAGCCATAAGCCGTCCGGCCCACCGCGACGAATCCGGCGCGCCCGAGCCGATTTCGACCAGCCAACCATAGCCCACCAGCAGTAAAAGCAGAATGCCCCAGACGAGGTGGTGGATATGGCGGCCATGAAGCGAAACATCATGGAAAGGACCGAAATGGTGATGGATGGCTTCCGTAATGCCTCGTACGACGGCAACCGCGACAAAGAAACCTACGGAAGCCAGAAACAAGCGCTCCCGGCGGCTATCCAGGAAGCTCTGATGGTAAAGCCTGTTGATTCGCCGCGTACGCAGGATGGCGATGAAGATGCTGAGGACAAGTGCGATCAGCAGCGGCGCGAGCCAGAAACTCAAGTGGGACCAAGGCATACGCCAGCTATCTTACGGCAGAGCCTTACCTCTAAACTTTACCGGTCAGCAAACTTTGTAGGTTCGATGAGGGAATACGCAGGTCTTTGTCGCTTAGGTCAGTGGAACAACTTCATCCGGCAAGCAAACATCTTGCAGAAGAAGTTCTTAATTCACCCTCGGAGAAAACAATCATGAAAAATTCAATATCCTTCGTGCGCCCAGTTATTACCAAAGCTGCCGCCGCACTTACCTTGTTAGCCGCCACTCTAGCATCCGCGCAGGATACACGTAGCATTTTCCCGCTTCTGCCACCTTCGATTTCCACCGTGCCTTCAAATGGCGACGTGAACCCGTACGGCGTCGCCTTTGTGCCGAGAACTGTGCCTGATGATGGCATCCTTCGCCCGGGCGACATCCTGGTTTCAAACTTTAATAACTCAGCGAATCTACAAGGCTTGGGCACGACGATTTTGCGGGTGGACAAGTCTGGCAAAACCTCAACTTTTTTCACCAGCCCGGCTCAGCAAAGCGGGCTCACCGCCGCTCTAGGTATTCTTTCAAACGGCCTGGTGTTGATTGGGAATCTACCGACAGCCGATGGCACAGCTGGTACAGCACAGCCGGGAAGACTGTCCTTCCTGGATCGTAGAGGAAACTTCCTCGGCGCTTTAAACACGACAGACGTGGTAAATGGCCCATGGGGCATGGCGGTTCATGACACCGGAAACGGGTACTCCGGCACAGCCCAGATATTCTTGTCAAATGTGCTGAGCGGCGTTATCTCACGTATTGATGTCTATTACTCGCCGGCAGAAATAAAGGTTTCCGCTTTTGTTCTGGCTAGCGGCTTTAACCACCGCACGGACCCGGCAGCCTTGGTCCTGGGACCTTCCGGTCTGGCCTTTGACCCAAGGCACGACACGCTGTATGTTGCTTCCTCAACCGACAATGCAATCTACCAAATCCACGACGCCACAACAACCAAAGCAACTGTCAGCGCCACGCTCTTCATCCAAGACTTGACGCACCTGCACGGCCCGCTGGATCTTATTCTTCTGCAAAATGGTCACTTACTAGTCGCAAACAGCGACGGCTCTAATGCAGATCCTAACCAGCCGAGCGAAATTGTCGAATACAATCGGGAAGGCGAGTTTCTGGCGCAAATGCCTGTGGACCCCAACAACGGCGGCGCGTTTGGTATTGCCGTTAAAGCCATCGGCGAAGACGCTTTCCGATTAGCTGCGGTCGATGACAATACAAACACACTGAACATCTGGACAGCAGTGATTCCATAGCTTACGTTAAAAGTTGATGCGATGGCGCGCTTCGGCTCACAACCGGAGCGCGTTTTTTATGTAATTCCTTCCGGCGTTGATGGCTTCTTCTCTCAAATGTCGCTTACTATGGCGAGGTCCTAACCTACTATGAACATTTTTCGCTCTTCTATCATTTCGGCTATAGGCGCAGCCTTGGCTTTGGTGGCACCCGTTTCCGCAACGGCGGCCGACTACACGTTTCAGACCCTGAATAATGGGACAGACCCGACGTTCAATCAGCTTCTCGGCATCAACAATGCGGGGACGATTGCTGGTTATTTTGGCTCGGGAAGCGCGGCGCATCCTAATAAAGGCTACACGCTCGCACCTCCTTATACGCAAACCTCCTACACCGATGAAAACTTTCCTAACTCGGTTCAGACCCAGGTCGTAGGAATCAACAGTAACAGCTCCCCGACCACGGTCGGCTTCTGGGTGGACGCGAATGCTAACAATTTTGGTTTTGTCAAACAAGGCAACACCTTTACCAGCGTTTCGAATCCGAACACCCAAACAGGAACGATGTTTACTCAGTTACTAGGCGTAAATAACAACAACATTGCAGTCGGTTTCTATGCCGACGCTAACGGCAATTTCCAGGGCTACTCGTACAACATCGCCACAGCCCAGTTCACTGCAATCAACCTTCCCGCTTCCTTTAATGCTGGCATGACGACCGCAACGGGCATCAACAACAGCGGCACGATTTCCGGTTTCTACGTTGACGCTGCCGGAAACACGCACGGTTTTCTCGACAGCGCCGGAAACTTTGTTTCGCTTGATGATCCCAACGGAACGAATACCATGCTACTGGGCCTCAACAACAATGGTCAGGTCGTGGGAAGTTTTACCAATGCCAACGGTGTTACAAACGGGCTGGTCTATGATCTGGGGACAAAATCCTGGTTGACGGTAAACGATCCGAACGCTTCGGCCACGCCCGCCTTCGACGTAACAGGCACCACCATCAACGGCATTAACGACCGTGGACAACTCGTTGGCTTTTATTCCGACGGCGCAAACGTGAACGGCTTTCTGGCAACTCCGGTCCCGGAGCCTGCTTCCATCGGATTTATGTTCTTAGGAACACTGGTCTGCGGTCTAGCTTGGAGAAACAAGCTGCTGCGCAAGGCCTGACGATTTGCTGGACGTGGTAGGAGAGTCGGCAGCATGGTGACCAACGCACGAACTCTTCTGGGTTTGACTGGTTTACTAAAGCAGACGTGCTGCCAATTGGAGATCCTCCATGTTACTGGGGCAAGCGGATCGAGAGCAGAGCAAGAGGAAAATTGAGTGTCCGGCTGACTTCCGGAAAAGCTCCGCTCTCCGTCCTGTATCGTCAAAGAGTACCTTTGGAGGAGGTCCCCTTCACTCAAGGCCCGGCTGGCTCCGAGGCCAGGGACCCCTAGCGGCCCGTGACGGAATACAATCCTCATTCGACGACCACTTTGGGCATTCTCGTAGCGATGACTGCGACCACGGGCCTCGTAGACGCAGTGAGTTTTTTAGCTCTGGGTCACATTTTCACGGCGAATATGACGGGCAATGTGGTGTTTCTGGCCTTTGCGTTCGCTGGTACGCCGGGTGTTTCAATCGGGCGCTCCTTCCTAGCTCTGCTCTGCTTCTTAGTGGGGGCCGTTTTGGGAGGACGGCTGATGCGGGGATCGAAACCGGCCAGGCACGCCCAACAGGCGCTTTGGATCGAGGCGGCTCTCTTGCTGGTAGCCACCGCAACCTCCTCCGGGGTGCGATCTGCCGACGACCACACTCACCTGCTGCGGCAGAGCACAATCGTTTGTACAGCCGTGGCGATGGGTATTCGGAACGCCTTCGTTCGAAAACTTGCTGTGCCGGACCTGACCACGACCGTGCTGACGCTTACCATAACAGGATTGGCCGCCGAGTCTACGCTGGCAGGCGGACAGAATCCGTTATGGGTACGGCGCAGTGCGGCCATTCTCGCCATGTTCGCGGGAGC
>JAFAZU010000647.1 GCA_019239585.1 Acidobacteriaceae bacterium | reverse complement strand
GCGTTCGCGATTTCGGCAGTGGTCAAACCGCCTACTGCCCGCAAGGTCAGCGCAATCGCAGAGGACGGAATCAGGCAGGGATGGCAGCACAGGAAGAACAGCGTCAGCGTGTCATCCTCGTCCGGTTGCTTTTCGAGGTCCGGCGCGGGTGCAAAAGAGCCCCATTGTGCGGCTACCTCGGTTTCCCGACGCCGCCGTGCTCCTTCGCTGCGCAGATAATCGGTCATGCGCCTTACGGCGACTTCAATCAATTAGCCGCGAGGATGGTCGGGAACGCCCTCGCGCGGCCATTGCATCGCTGCCGCAAGCAGCGCCTCCTGCACCGCGTCCTCAGCAGCGGCAAAATCACCAAAGCGCCGCATGACTGAGCCGAGCACCTGTGGCGCCAGCTCGCACCACAGGTGCTCGAAGGTGATGCTTCCAGGACCTTGAGTCATGGCAGGTTTTGCTACGGCAGTTCGGCGGATTTTCCGGTCATAATCTGCCGCACTTCGATCGGCATGTCGGTCGGTACCCCGCCGGGTCCCGGCGCAGCCGAGATGCGGGCGGCGATCTCATAGGCACGCTCCGGGGTCTCTACGTCGACGATCCAGTAACCGGCCAGAAATTCCTTCGATTCTGGAAACACTCCGTCCGTGACCAGCGCACCGTTCTTTCCGGCTCGCACCACCTTGGCCTGGTCCGGCCAAGCTAAGCCCTCCGTGGCCACAAATTCGCCGGAATCGGTCAGCTCCTTGTTAAGGGCGTGCAAAGCGGCAAAGTGCGTTCCAATATCCTTCTCAGACCATGCCCGGTAGGTGTCAAAGCCCGCCTTTGGGGCGTTCATCATCAAAATGTATTTCATATCTGCTCCTTCCATCTTTACGCCTGTTTCGGCGCTTTCACAGAGGGGTCGGAGCACAGGGCGGATTTTCGACATTCCGGCCAAAATTTTTGGAAAATATGCGCTGCGCCGTGTCGATTTTGCGGCTTACGGATCGACATACTTGCAGAGGTGCGAAGATGATGACAACACAAACGGCGCTGGTGGAAACTTCCAGCGAGTGGACATCTGCCTGCGAGGTACAGCAACAGTTTATGCAGCACTCGCGGCCCGCTATCGACACCTTAGATTACAATGCATGCTGCCGGCAGATGCACGCACTAGGCGGTGACTTCTATGATTTTGTGCCGCTCGCCGAGAACCGTTTGGCCATCGCCATTGGCGATGCTTCCGGCAAAGGTCTTGCTGCAGCGCTCATGATTTCAAATGTCCAGTCGTCTCTTCGGACAGCCTCTTTCTTTGCCGGCCATGACGGGCCCGCAGTGCTCGACGTCGTGAATCGTCAGCTCTACCAATCATCCCGGGCTGACCGGTACGCCACTTTGTTTTATGGCGTGTTCGACAGCGCCAATCGCACGCTGCGGTATGTTAATGCAGGCCACAATCCGCCGATGGTCATTCGTCGGGACGGCTCCATTCTTTGGCTGGAAGCCGGAGGCGCACCCGTTGGAATGTTTCCGGATTGGAAGTATGAGGAAGGCTTAGTGGAACTCCATCCGGGTGATATCGTTCTTGCCTACACGGACGGGGTAACTGAAGCGACCAATCCGGACAGTGAGGAATGGGGAGTCGAGGGACCCCGAAAGGTAGTCGCCGAATGCGGAGGGCAATGCGCCGATGACATCGTCGACGCGGTCTTCGCCTCCATGGATGAATTTACGCGGGGTTTTCAGAGCGACGACGCAACCATCGTCGCTCTACAGGTGCATTGAGCGTGAGCCAACCACATTTTTCGGGCTAGCCTATGTACCCACAGGCTGGGCGAGCGCTTCTGCCAGCGGTGCAACCAGAGTGATTATAAAGCTGGCTTCGCCCCTCATTGGGACGAATTGATACGTTTCATGCACGCCGGTCGGGAGAACAGAATTAGGACCGGAGTGGGATGTGACAATCGCCTCCGTTCCAAACGCTTTATGATCGGTAATAGCCGTAAGGCTGATCGCCGGAATCAGAACGCTGAAGGAAGTCGAGCCTGCGTCGATCGTTAGATGAGTTGTGACGGTAACTAAGGTTCCGATCTCCGTATTTTGCGTGCGGATTTGTGATCCCGTAAAATGTCGGATCGGGCCTGGTCCCTGGGTGAGGTTTAAAGTTGGTTGTCCGATGAAACTGGAAGTCTCATAATCGACCTTCGTTTGTCCATCGATGCTTTGCAAAACATAGCGATTCGGTTGAATATTAGCCATAGATGAAGTCCTTTCTGTTGTCGGCACGAGCTGCTCCATTCTTTTTGAGCAGTCATGCTTTTCGCAGAATCCCGCGAGGATGAAGAAGAACATCGTCCGCACGATCGAGACCGAGCATAATGAGAGATTGCTTCAGGCTTCACGCGCTTTTTCTCGAGAGCTTCTGTCAGGACTTCGACAGCAATCAGATCGCCAATGAATCAGACCTTTGCGGCCGGTCATTGCGTTCCCGGCTCCAACAGGGAGAACAAAGGTCATTTTATTGGCTCGCTTGCACCAGCCAATTTGGTATAGTAGGAGCTTGGCATCAATTCCTACCATTGTTCTGGACAGCAGCTCCAATATGCCAATCTATCGGCAAATTGCCTATTCTTTGGTGTCTTTTATTGAAAGCGGCTTACTTCCTGCGGGGGAAAGGCTACCCGCCACTCGGGAATTGGCTGGTCAATTGAAACTGAACCGCGCGACAGTTTCGGCAGCTTATACTCTGCTGGAAGAATCCGGTTTGATTCAGGGCCATGTCGGACGGGGCAGCTTTGTGGCTCCGCGCGCTTCGCAGCCTGGGAGTTCCACCTTTGCTGTCCGTGAAATGCTGGTTATCAACTTCGCCAGTTCACGGCCGGCTGCTGATGCCTTCCCCTTGTCGCAGTTCCGGCGCTTGTCGAAAAGCGTGATCGATAGCCCGGAGACAGCCGAAATTTTGCAATTGGGATCGCCTCATGGTTACCGCCCGCTCCGAAATTACCTGCTCGCCAAGGAAAGGGCGGAAGGGGTAGCCCGG
>JAFAZU010000627.1 GCA_019239585.1 Acidobacteriaceae bacterium | reverse complement strand
AGCGCAGCAGGGGTCGCCGCAATCAGCGCAACCTTCGTCTGTGCGTTCGCCGCACTCCATACAGCGGTCCAAGCCGCTGCTGTAGTTAGGGCTGGTGGGCCTTTCTGCTTCTAATCTGCCTCGTAGGTAAGCTGCCATGTTCGTTATCCTCTCTACAATCTAAAGATATCATTGAATATCATTGGATGTCAATAGATATTGACGAGAGAAACAAATTTTTTAGAATAGTGATAGAGCGAGAAATCAACCGCTTCAGAAAGAGACTCTATGGATTTCAATGCTAATCTGTACGTTATGGCCGACAAGAACCGCAAAGAGGAAGGGATTTTCATTCGTCTGTCAACGGAGGAGAAACAGGCACTACAGCGCGCGGCAGAGCGGCACGAACGAAAAGTAGCTGACTATGCGCGGGTTGTGTTTCGAGAGCGGCTCCGAGAGCTCGGCTTGCTACCCAACATTGAAGAAGCGAAACAGTAAGAGGCCATGACGAACGAGGAACGAGATCGGTTGATGGACTTCATGATCGATCAGCAAGTCAAGATACAAAACAACATCATCGACCTCAACATGGCTGGCATTAAAACGGACCGGCGCATTCGACGGGTCGCGCAGATGGTCCAGAAACACCAGGAATGGCTTGCTAGTAACACGTTTGAGATTCAATCACTAACAAACAAGCTGAATGAGATTACGGACAAAATCAACTTCATCATTGACCGCGAAATCGGTCAGAGAGGGTTGCCAAGATAATTCAGATACCGGACGCTAACACCATGCGGCTGGGAACTGGAGGTTGGCTGTGAAACAGCTTCATCCCGCGATTGCTCACTGCAAACTTTCCTGCCGGATACTGTGTATGAACTTGCTGCAATGCCGCTAAGGTTAAATTCCAACAAAGGTACGTAAAGTCCCACAGAATTGGTCGGGCTGAGGGCCTCGCATCAGATCCCCACGGTCTGAACCGCGTCCTGGTAAGCCTTGGCGACCGATTCCAACGACAGATGCTGGTAGACCTGCAAGCTCTTTTTGCTTTCGTGCCCGGAAATCAGCTGAATCTGTGCGTCGGAGAGGCCCTTGGACGTAAGGTAAGTCAGCATCTGATGGCGGAACAGGTGCGGGTGAATCGGCTGCGACAGGCCGGCCTTCTCGCGGTAGCCCTGCACGATCTGCTGGATTCGGCGCGTGGTGAACGGCCCGAACCGCCGAGTCTCAAATCGGTAGCGATGGCGCGGTGTGCCCTGCAGGTGACTTTTGAGCACCAGGCGAAAGCTCGCCGGGAAGAGGATGTAGCGGTCCTTGGCGCCCTGGCCGCGCTTGATGAAGATCTTGCAGGCATCGAGGTCGACGTCGCCGACCTCGATGCAATAGAGATGAACGGCAGGAGGCCAACGCCGATCTTTGCGACGACTTTCGCTTCAGAAGAACGCGATCTCGCGCTTAGCGGATTTGTCTCCCCATCGGGAAGCCGCGCGAGGCAAACGTCCATCAGAGGATCGCTTGGAGCAGTGGCGTTGTAGCGAACACCACCAATCCATTCGATTCTCCAAAACCGATCGTCATCGGGAAATTCTTCAATCGTATAGACGGTTTTCCCCACTCGCAAATCATAACGACCGGCCCTTTCGATCCGCAAATAATGTGCTACGGCTCGCGCTCAATTTGCGCCGACTGGCCCATATTCGCATTTAATTTGCGAACTGACAGCTTTCGAAGCCCACAGTCAAACAGCAGCTCGCCGCCCTGCGTATGCTCTTCGACTGGCTCGTGGTCGGCCACGTCCTCGAAGTCAACCCCGCGCACGCGGTGCGCGGTCCGAAGTACTCCGTCAAAAAGGGCAAAACTCGGATACTTGACCGTGAGGACGCGCGCAAACTGATCGCGAGCATCGAGGTCGTTAAGACGAAGACCAATTCGGAGGGAGTGGAATCCGAAGAGCCGGACCTGGTGGGCTTGCGCGATCGGGCGCTGCTCGGCGTGATGATTTATACGTTTGCCCGCGTGGGCGCTGCTCGGGAGTTGCGATACGACGCTGATCGCCACCGGCCTCTATCTATCTCCCCAGCAAACGGCCTGACGCAGTAGCTCGGCGCACGGCGGCCCGCAGGCGGGAGCGTCAGCACGCCTGACCCTTCGTGGCAAAGATCGTCGGCATGCGGATGGGCGGGCAATGCTACGCAGCAGAGACGCGGCTTGTTTTTAGCGGTCTGGCTCGTTGTTAAACTATGGTTTGGGAAAAGTCAGACGTAAAATACTCCGCCCGGCGACAGATGATCTGCGCCCATGGCGGGCATAGAGTAACTCGGGAGCCACAGCCGGAAGCCGGCATTGACGAAGGCCGGTGTCAGGTAGCCTGAGGGCCAGGTTGGAGACAAGCTCTGGGGAGGGCGTCGTGAAGGTTTGCAGCGAAATCCAAGCAGCCCTGGACACATGGGTGGCGGAACGCGCAGGGCCGGAAAAGGTCACCGGAGTTGCCGCCTACATCAGCTTTGGCGACCCTGGACCGGCGATCGAGGCGTTCGCCGGCAAAGTTGGCGCCGATCCAGGTGATCCTCCGGTGCGCCAGAACACGCTGTTCCAGATGGGCAGCACATCGAAGTCCTTTGCCGTCGCCGTCATCCTGAAACTGGAGGCTGCCGGCGCACTGTCGCTCGACGACACGATCGGCAAATGGCTCCCGCAATACCCGGCGTGGAAGGACTGGAGCCTCCAGCACCTGCTCAACATGACGACCCGCATCCCGACCTACTCCGAGACCGAAACCCTCTCGCGTATCTGGGTCAGCGAACCGAGCCGCGAGTTGACCGCGGCGGAATTGGTGCATGCCGCCTATCCCACTGGCACACACGACCTGCCGCCGCCGAAAGAAAAGTGGTTCTACTCCAACACCAACTACATCCTCGCCGGCATGATCGCCGCAAAGGCCGCTGGTCAGCCGTACCGCCATCTCGTGCATGAAATGGTGATCGATGCATTCGAACTAGACAGCACGTTCTACGAGGATGGAGCCTACCCCGCGTCTGTCATGAAGCGTCTGGCGCACGGCTACTGGAACAACCCTGACTGTGCGGGCTATCAGCCGAACTGCAAGGTGTCCTGGAATGCGCCGATGTTGGGCCGCGACGTCCGTGACATGAGCCTCTCATGGGCGCAGGCGGCAGGAGGCGCGATCGCCAGCGCACGCGACGTTGATCGTTGGATGCGCGCAGTGTTCGAGGGACGTGTGGTTCCCCCGAAGCAACAGGCAGAATGGATGGCCCTGGTGTCACAGACGACCGGGAGGCCGATCACGGATGTGTCGCCCGACGATAAAGGATATTCACTCGGCTTGGCCAAGGGGATTTTCGGACCGCTTGGGGCGGTATGGTACTACAAGGGCATGAGCTTGGGCTATCGGACACTGTACGGCTGGTTCGAGAAGGAGAATTTGATGATCACGCTCCAGACCAATTCGCAGCCATCGCAAAAAAATGCTGAAGAAACGGACCAGCTCAATGTACTCCTGCAGCGAATCCATCCGATCGTGAAGAGCCACGCGAAGTAGGAGACCTGCAGCTTTCTGACAGGCTTGGGTTCGCGCATCCCCCCAAAGAGGGGTGAACAGGGAGTATGGATCATGGCGATCAAGCGTCGAAATTTCATCGAAGCCGGCATTGGCGGGGTGGCGGCGCTCTCTGGTCAAATTCCAACT
>JAFAZU010000462.1 GCA_019239585.1 Acidobacteriaceae bacterium | reverse complement strand
ATCCTCACAGAGAAATCAACCGAGTGGATGCTAGTTACGACGGAAAATGTCTCGCTTGTCACGGAGGCGGCAAACCATCAGCACGCGCTTGCAAAATGGGGACGAGCAACTGCGCCTCCTGTCACATGCCGAAAATTGAGATTCCAGGATCGCACCACGCGTTCAGCGATCACGAAATCCGAATTGTGAGGGCTAATGCGCCATACCCGAATTAATTTTTTCGTTTTGGCAACCTTAGGAGTATTGGCGGTGCAAGCGCAAACGGATGCGTCTGCCGATCTGGTTGCTCTCGCTCAGCGCGCCGTTCAATTGCAGCAGTCGCACGATTACGCCGCCGCCGCTGAAGCCTACCGCGCCCTTCTGAAAATTCAGCCGAACGAGGTTGCCACGCATGTCAATCTTGGCGTTGTGCTCGTTAATCTGGGCCGCTTCGATGAAGCCATTACTGAATACCAAGCCGCTGATAAACTGCTGCCCAATGATCCACGTATTGCACTTAATATAGCCCTAGCCTATGAGAAAAGCGGGCGCGTCAAAGAAGCAGAAACTCGTTTCGAAGCGCTGCACAAGAGCGCGCCGCAGGATAGTAAGATTACCATGCTTCTTGCCGATTGTTATCTGCAAACCGGCGAGGACGGTCGCGTGATCGAGCTCCTTCAGCCGCTTGAAGCACAACAGTCAGGAGATCTTGCGCTGGCCTACATGCTCGGCTTGGCCCTGCTCCACAAGGATCGCATCACCGAGGGACAAGCATACCTGGATCGTATTCTGCGGAATGGCGACACGGTCGAAGCCCGCTTTCTCCTGGGCACGCGTATGTTTGAATCCGGCGACTACCCGGCAGCAGTAAAGCAGCTTGGAAGCGCCATCGACCTGAATCCGGCTCTCCCTCAACTGCAATCACTGTACGGTCGGGCGCTCTTGAATACGGGCGATCCGGACGCCGCTGCTGCTGCGTTCCAAAAAGAGCTGGTCATTAATCCGAACGATTACGCCGCCAATCTTGGGTTAGGCCAAATCTGGACTTTTCGCAAGCAGTTCAATGATGCCATTCCGCCCTTGCGCCATGCCTTGCAAGTTCGGCCCGCCTCCGCCGAGGCGAAACTTGCCTTAGCGGAATGCCTCAGCGGAACAGGCCAGTTCAAGGGAGCGCGTCCCTACGCCGAAGCCGCGAGGCAGGCTTTGCCCAACTCGGCCGAAGCTCATCAAACATTGGTGTCGATCTACACCGAACTTGGCCTCACACAGGAAGCGGCACGTGAACGCACGCAGGCCCAGGCACTTGAAAAAGCAGCAAACGCCTCTGATCCTGGACCAGGGCTCAATACGCCTGCTCCTGACTTCGCGCTTCCCGATGCGGTTACGGGAAAGATGACGCACCTTCAGGATTTTCGCGGCAAAACCTCGGTCGTACTCGTGTTCGGAAGTTATAGCTGCCCTAACTTTCGATCTTCTGCTGGCGCGCTTAAAGCGATGTACCAGTCCTACGGTTCGCGTCTGTCTTTTCTTCTCATTTACATCCGCGAAGCTCACGGGAACAATAATTGGCAAAGTACGCGCAATGTGAGGGAAGGGGTTGCTCTTCAACAAGCAGGGACGCTGGCTGAAAAAGAAAAAAATGCTGCAATGTGCAGCCGCAGTCTTCATCTGCCTTTTCCGGCGCTGGTGGATGGCTTGGACGGAAGCGTGGAAACAGCTTACAAGGCATGGCCGAGCCGCGCCTTTGTAATCGGTATCGATGGCCGGGTTCTCTACAGCACGCGTTTGACAGAATTGGATTTTAAGCCGCAGGAAATGGAGAACGTTTTGCGCGGAGCCGCCGGGAGCGAACGCGCATCCATGAAGTAAACTGCTTATGAAGGTCACAAGACGGAAATTATTGTGGTTAGCCGCCGGGTATGGCAGCTCAAAGCTGTTCGGGCAGCAAACAGGAGATCCGTCGTCCGAACCACTCTTTATCGAGATTCCGCGTTCTAAGAGTGGTATCGAATGGGTTCACGACAATGCCATGTCGGACCTGCGTTATCTGCCTGAAACGCTCGGCCCCGGATGCGCCTTTCTCGACTACGACAATGACGGCTGGATGGATATCTACCTGGTGAACAGCGGCCCGAGCGA
>JAFAZU010000405.1 GCA_019239585.1 Acidobacteriaceae bacterium | reverse complement strand
GCTAGATCGAATCACTCGTGTGTCATTACGGGTGGAAGCCATGGAGGTTCCGCCACAGGATCTGGTGACGCGCGACAACGTAACCGTCAAGGTGAATGCGGTGGTCTACTTCCGCGTTGTGGACCCGGTAAAAGCAGTGATTGAAGTGAATAATTATTTGTACGCCACCAGCCAGCTTGCCCAAACCACGCTCCGCAGCATACTAGGCGAAGTTGAACTTGATGAACTGCTCAGCCAGCGTGAAAAGATCAACGTTCGCCTCCAGGCCGTACTTGACCAGCACACCGGACCCTGGGGCGTCAAAGTAACGATGGTTGAAGTCAAGCAAGTGGACCTGCCGGAGCAGATGATCCGGGCCATTGCGCGTCAAGCTGAAGCGGAACGCGAGCGCCGCGCCAAGATCATCCATGCCGATGGCGAATATATGGCTGCCGAAAAACTGAGCATGGCCGCGCAGCAGATTCAAAAAGAGCCGGTCGCTATTCAACTGCGTTATTTACAAACCCTGGTAGAGATCGGGGCCGAGAAGAACACAACCGTTGTGTTCCCCGTGCCTGTTGACATGCTAGCCTCGCTTAGCAAGATTGCCGAAAGCATGGCAAGCCACAATGAATCACAACCGAGAACTTAGGAGCGCATTTTTGAGCCGGAAAGAGCGTTTACAGGGAGAGTAGAAGTAAAAGAATGTAACCAATCATCATGCCTCTTAAATTCACGACCTCCTATCTTGAGGACTCCCTAGCGCTGTTTCGTTATTACAAAGGCTTGACGGAACGGGCGATGGCGCAAGTCACAGACGAACAACTCGTGACCGTTTTGGATAGCGAAATGAATTCCATCGCTATCATTGTGAAGCACATGGTAGGCAACATGCGCTCGCGCTGGACAGACTTTCTGACCAGCGACGGCGAGAAGCCGAACCGTGATCGCGACATCGAGTTTATTGATCCTCCCAACACGCGTGAAGCCCTGCTTGCCGCATGGGAAGAGGGTTGGCAGTGCGTTTTCACCGCACTGGAGCCGCTCTCCAATCAGGATCTGTCACACACAGTCACGATTCGCGGGGAGGCCCACTCAGTTATGCAGGCCATCAATCGTCAGATCGCCCATTACGCATATCACTGTGGACAAATTGTGCTGCTGGCCAAACATTTCAACCATCACGAGTGGAAGTCTCTAAGCGTACCTCGCGGGCAATCGGCAGACTTCAACCGTCACATGCTTTAACAGTTACGCTTTCCAATGAAGCTGACGTTAGTGTTCCCTGTTGCCTAAAGTCCCAAGCCCGCACGCCAACGCTCCAGACCTTTACCAATTCCTTCAAAATTGGACATGCCTTTCCGAGTAAGAACCAGCTTAAGCGGCTGGTTTATATCGGTATCTGGATTTAGCGGAAACGGTTCCGCTGAATTAGCAGTGTTCGTGAATCGAGATCGCGAAACAGCATGAATCCGGTAATGAGTTCGATCAAAAGCCAAGACAGTGAAATGTCCTTTCGCATCTGTTGTTGCCAGTACAACGTTCGTCTGCCAAGGCCAGCGCGGATCCTCCAGAAAGATATCAACGTTTTCAGCAGGATGTCCATCCGGCCAAAAAACGAACCCTTCTACTTGCCGTTCCTTCTGCGCTGCCGGAATAGGAAAGTCGTACTTCTTAATCTGCTGTCCGTCACCCACAAGAGCGGGAATGGCGGCAGCAGGATCTTCCGCGCCTGGGAAGAAATAGCGGGTGTACGGCATCTCCTTTGAAGGCGTTCGCGCCAGATTAATTCCGAGATAGTATTCACCGGGTCGCAAATTCTTCAACTCGTAATGGCCTTCCGCGTCCGTCTTGACTTCAGCGGCTGGAAACGGTAGGGAGTGCTGTTCATCTGGTTTCGTGGGAACGATCTCAACTTGAACTCCAGCAGCAGGCTGACCATCCGCCCTTACCAGAGTTCCTACAATGCACCGGTCAACTACTAAGAATTGGGGCGCAAAACCGCACCCTCCCGCATGGACTTGTATCTTAGGTGCGCCGCTTGCAAACCAGTAAGCCTGGCTGCTATACCCCTCTTTAGCAGCAGAGACTTGATACGTCCCTGGCGGGACGTGATCGAAGCGAAAGGCACCGTCATCACCAGTGATTAGGGTTCTGGTCCCTTCCCCACCAGTTAAAGTAACTACAGCTCCGGAGATCGGCTCATAGATATGCGCTCTCTCCGCTTGCTCATATTTCGGTTTGCTATGGCCATCGCTGACCTGACCATAAACATAACCATCTGTGGCGTTCGCCTTAAAATTGTGGAAATACTGAAGGTCAGCTTCGGCTCGTTCTGCCGGAGCTGTACGTGAGCAAATGCTGGTAACCAGTAAGTCGTCTTTACTCCGGCGAGCGTAAACCACGTAAGACTCACCCAGCTTAAAGGGATAACCGCAGTCCCCGCCGCCCATTCCCGTGCGGATTTCGATTTGCTTGGTACCGCCAGTTATGCCGCGAAACGACTCCGAGATTTCGAACAGGGCGTGCGTGCCAAGAAAACCATTAAATTGAATAGAGCCATTGCTGTCCGGCTCTTTACGGTCGTGATGCAGCTCAACAACTTTTCCGAAAAAGACTGCATCTACTTTCCAGGCAGCTTCGCAAGGAGGTCCGCTGGACATACAAGAGCAGGGAAGAGCAGGAAGCGCAGCCATCAGCAGGAGCAACCAGCGCAGCATGACGCTTCAGACGCCGCTTCGTCCCAAGAAGTTCCAGAGCGTCCGTCTTCCTCTGCTTAATAGCTATTATCTTTTACTCGAAGGCGGCACCAACCCCTTCATCCGCAGGTACGTCACCATGTTGCCGTAGTGTTCGTCCGTATGAGCCGTATTGAAGTTCAGCACGGTCAACTTCGCCATATCGCGGCCAAAGAACTTAACAGTGCTGGCAGCCTGAGCATCCGTTAAACCGTTATAAGCTTTGTCACAGTAAGCGAACGCCGTCTTCAGCCCTTCAATCAGATCAGCTTTTGTGGTTTTATTTTTCTCTACATCCGGCGGTTTGGTGCCGTCTCCAACAACTGATGAGCAAAACTCA
>JAFAZU010000296.1 GCA_019239585.1 Acidobacteriaceae bacterium | reverse complement strand
TATGGAATCTTTCAAATAGTGGGCGAAATCGCCAGATTTTCGCAGCCCTTCCCGGATGCTACGCTGAAATTTTCCATGCAACTTGAGAAGGTGTACGAGCCCCAGCGCCTGGAACCGCACTGGGCGCAGTGGTGGATCGAGTCCGGCCTTTATCGCGTCAATGCGTCTGAGGCCAGTTCGCGCCCGGTTTTCTCCATCGTCATTCCGCCGCCCAACGTTACCGGCTCGCTCCATATCGGCCATATGCTCGATCACACCATTATGGATGTTGCCGTGCGCTGGCATCGCATGAAGGGCGAACTCACGCTTTGGGTCCCCGGAACCGATCATGCCGGTATCGCCACCCAAATGGTCGTCGAGCGCCAGCTTGCCGCTGAGGGGCTAACGCGCAAACAGCTTGGGCGAGAAAAGTTCGAGTGCCGCGTCTGGCGATGGAAAGAAGAGTACGGCGGACGCATCAATAACCAGATCCGGCGCGAAGGCGCAAGCGTCGATTGGTCCCGCGAGCGCTTTACAATGGACCCCGGCCTTTCCCGCGCCGTGCGCGAAACCTTCGTCCGGCTCTGGGAAAAAGGTCTCATCTATCGCGGCGAGTACATGGTCAACTGGTGCCCAGGCTGCCAGACCGCTATCTCAGATGTCGAAACGATACATGAATCCGTCGAGGGACATTTGTGGCACATCCGTTACCGTCTCACCGAAGGCGAGGGCGGACTCGTGGTTGCGACTACGCGCCCCGAAACCATGCTCGGCGACACCGCGCTGATTGTGAATCCGGACGACGAGCGCTACAAACATTTGCACGGCAAGACTGTCCACGTGCCGCTAACGGACCGCGAGATCCCCATCATTGCCGATCCTCTGGCTGACCCCAAGTTCGGCACCGGCGTTGTGAAAGTCACGCCTGCCCACGATCCCAACGATTTTGAGGCAGGGAAGCGCCACGGTCTGCCTTCGATCAAGGTGATCGGGGAAGACGCCCGCATGACCGACGCTGCCGGCCGCTATGCCGGTCTTGACCGCTTCGAAGCGCGTAAGCGCATTGTTGCCGCTCTTGAACAAACCGGCGAGTTGCAGAAGACCGAACCCTACGTGGTCAACCTCAGCAAATGCGACCGTAGCAAAGACATTATCGAGCCGTTGGTCTCCAATCAATGGTTTGTCAAGATGAAGCCGCTCGCTGCCAAGGCGATGGAAGCGGTGCGGAGCGGACGCATCCGCTTCGTCCCTGACGACCGCGAAGTGGTCTTCTTTCAATGGATGGAAAATATCCGTGACTGGTGCATCTCGCGCCAGCTCTGGTGGGGTCACCGCATTCCCGCCTGGCATTGCCGGAACTGCGGCAAAATTACGGTCGCGCGAGAAACGCCTGCCACCTGCCCACACTGCCACTCCACCGAGGTCGAGCAGGATACCGATGTTCTTGATACCTGGTTCAGCTCCGGCTTGTGGCCTTTTTCCACTCTCGGCTGGCCTGATGATACCGAAGATCTCCGCACTTTTTACCCGACTTCGCTCCTTATCACCGGCTTTGACATTCTCTTCTTCTGGGTGTCGCGCATGATCATGCTCGGAATCGAATGCACCGGCGATGTGCCATTCCGGGAAGTTCACATGCACGGTCTGGTGCGCGATGCCGAACGCCAAAAGATGTCCAAAACCAAGGGAAATGTTATTGATCCCCTGGACATCATTGATCGTTTCGGCACCGATGCTTGCCGTATTGCTTTGCTCATCTCCGCTGCTACGGGAGCTGACATCGCGCTAAAAGAGGACCGTATCGCCTCCAGCCAAGCCTTTGCTAATAAAATCTGGAACGCCTCGCGCCTGCTCTTTCTAAACATGGAGCGTTCCGGCATTTCCGGCTGGGCTCCTCAATATGTTGAATTCGTTAATCCATCAGATGCCCCCGAAGACATCTGGATTTTCGAGCGCTTTGAGTCTGCCCGCCAGATCGTCAGCCGGGCCCTCCAAGCGCATCGCTACCACGAAGCAGCGGATACTCTTTGGAACTTTGTCTGGAAAGAATTCTGCGACTGGTACCTGGAGATCAAAAAGCTACGCTTCCGTGAGGGGTCCGGCATCGATCATCACTGGAAAGCGGCTCTCACGATTTATGAGGCCTCTCTCCGCCTACTTCATCCCTTCATGCCGTTTCTGACGGAAGAGTTATGGCAGCGGCTGGTCCACGGCTCCGATATCAATACGGAGCTGCCAAAATCTATTTCCTTAGCCCCCTATCCGCAGGAGTCGCAGATTCAAGCGCAAGCGGAAAGCCTGCGTCAGTTTACGGTCCTGCAGGAGGTAGTCACGGCTGCCCGCGAACTTCGCGCCGATCATAAACTGGACCCCAAAACCGCTTACCCGGCAACGCTGCGCATCCGAAATCTCCCATTCACGGAAGACAGCCGCACCTTGGCTGCTACCCTGGTGAAGCTTGATTTCAGAAACGGAGGCAACTCTCATGCAGGGGAAGCGAGCTTGACAAAATCCGCTCCTGATTTTGATCTTCACATCTACATTCCTGCCGTTTCACAAAATGGCTCGGCTTCTCCGGAGAGCAGACAGCGCATCTTGAAGGAAATCGCAAAATTGGAAGCAAACATCAATAATTCCAACCGTCAACTCAACGATCCGACGTTTCTCGAACGCGCTCCTGCGAAGGTTGTGGAAGGCATACGCGCCAAGCTGGCCGAATATGAAGTTCAGCTCAAGAAATTGCGCGACTCGCTCGGGGCACAATAAGAACCATGTTTGATGTGTCGCACGCGGAGGTGCGCGGTGCCGTCGAGCGCGCCTTAGCGGAGGATATCGGCAGCGGCGATATTACCTCGCAGTTGACAGTTCCTGAAAGTTTACAGGCGCACGGGAGCTTTCTCGCAAAACAAAGATTGATTCTTGCGGGTATTGAATTGCTGCCCCTCATCTACGAGATTTGCGGAGGAGCGGACGTGCAACTGCTCAAAAAGAGCGGTGATCGCATTGAACCCGGCGACGTGCTCGCACGGGTTTCGGGCCGCGCGCGAACCCTGCTCGAAGCCGAACGCGTGGCGTTGAACTTTCTGCAGCGCCTCAGCGGTGTGGCGACCCTGGCCCGTCAATATGCTGACGCTGTATGCGGCACAAAGGCCCGTGTTCTGGATACCCGCAAAACAACGCCTGGGTTGCGCCAGCTGGAAAAGATGGCGGCCGCTGCCGGAGGCGCAACCAACCACCGGAAAGGTTTGTTCGACGCCGTTCTCATTAAGAACAACCACATTACGGCGGCAGGCGGCGTCACGCAAGCTCTCACGAGGGCAAGGAGCTTTCCGGGTCCCGTTGAGATTGAAGTGCGGACCCGCGCGGAACTCGACGAGGCTCTCCAGGCGGGAGCAAAGCACCTGCTTCTCGATAACCTCTCGCCCGCTGAAGCTGCTGATTGGATACTCTACATTGCGGGCCGCGCCCAAGTCGAGCTTTCCGGCGGCATCACGCTCGACACCATCCGAGCTTACGCTGAAGCAGGCCCAGATTATATCTCCTGCGGGGCCATCACTCACTCCGCCACCGCCGTTGATATCAGTTTCCGCCTCGAACTGGAGGAAAGCTGATGCCTTTTGACGTCAAACGCGTGCAGAGCCTGCGTCCGCAAAATGCAATTCACTATTACCCAACGGTCGGCTCTACCATGACGGAAGCCGCCCGCCTTGCACAAGAAGGAGCATCTCACGGAACGGTCGTGATTGCTGAAGAGCAAACGGCTGGATTAGGCCGCCTGGGCCGCCAGTGGATTTCGGAACCAGAGGTGGGGATCTATAGCTCCACCCTGCTTCGGTTGCCGCTTCCGCCTCACCAGCTTCCTGTTATCAGTCTTATGCTGGCTTTAGCTACTGCTGCCGCCATTCAACAATCCACTTCTCTCATCTGCGACCTGCGCTGGCCCAATGACGTTCTAATCAATGAAAAGAAAGCGGCCGGAATCTTGCCGCACCTGGTAGACCGTTGCATCGTTGCGGGTATCGGAATCAACGTGAACAATACAGCTTTTGAACCTCACCTGCGCACGCCTGCAACTTCCTTGAAGATTGCGGCGGGAGGAAAGGATATCTCCAGAGAAGCCGTGTTGGTGTCCCTGCTACAGTCAATCGATACTTTTGTTAGCACGCTTCTCACCGGAGGACCACCCGCCATTCTGCAGGCATTTACACGAGCCTCCACTTACGTAACGGACCGGAAAGTCACGGTCGAAGACAGCGGCGCAACGGGAGTAACCGCCGGACTTGATGATAACGGTTTTCTTCTGATCCGCTCCGAAAAGGGACAACTGGAAAGGATAGCCGCCGGTGGTGTTCGGCCTGCCGCTTGACTTCAGATTCTCAAAACCTGCAAAAACCAAATGAAGCGGAATGGCCCGCCAATTACTTCAACTACTTCACGGAAGTGGAAGAATGCTTCCAAAAGGCTCGGGGCACCAATCTCTTTCTGCTTTCACCTTTGGATTGGGCACTCATCGAGAATTGGCGAAGCGCCGGCATTCCGCTTGAGGCTGTTCTCAAGGGTATCAATGGAGCTTTCGAGAAATGGCGCAGCCGGAAGGTCAAGCGCAGGCTGGTGAACTCCCTTGCCTACTGTGCGCAAGCCGTTATGGAAGCTGCCACGCGTACCCCTTCGCGGCAGTCCGGTCAGCCTCTGAGTGCTCCATTTGCCGCCGAAGAAATTTCCCGTCATCTACAAAGATGCGCCATGCAACTACGCACGAGACCGGAAGGCGCACTCCAAGAGATGGCCCTTACCCTGGACGCTTTGAGCGCAGAAGCCGCACGCTACACAACTGACCTCGGAGAACTGGAACAGCAACTTACTGTTTTAGAAGAAAAAATGGTCGCTGTCCTGCGCGCTTCGCAAACGGATCAGGAACTTCTCACCATTCGTCGAACACTTGAGACCGAGCTTCGGCCCTATCGCAGCAAAATGACCGCCGACCAGCTTGCCATGCTGGAACGCCGTTATATCGATACCGCGCTGCTCGAACGCGCCCAGCTTCCGCGCCTCAGCCTGTTTTATCTCCATTGAATCTGATACAGTTTTCGACGGATGCAATCAGAGCACTCGCGCCCTCATTGGCTGCACTGGCTGGCTCTCGGCCTGCTGGTTTTGTCGGTCGGAATCAACTACATCGACCGTGGGAACTTGGGCGTTGCTGCGAGCAGCATTGAAAGGGACTTGCATTTTCCGCCCGACAAACTGGGGCTGCTGAGCACTGCATTCTTCCTTACCTACTCGCTTTTTGCCATTGTAAGCGGCAAAATACTGGACCACTGGAATGTGAACTGGGTTTATGCAGCAGCTTTTCTGCTTTGGTCCGCTACGACGGGTCTCACCGGACTGGCAACCTCATTTTCCCTTTTCCTGGCCCTTCGTGCTCTGCTTGGAATTGGTGAATCCGTAGCTTATCCTGCCTACTCCAAGATCATCTCTTCTACTTTCCCGGAACGGTTGCGCGGGACAGCCAATGCGGCGATTGATGCTGGATCAAAGGTGGGTCCAGCTCTCGGCGTGTCTTTATGCTTCAAATTGATCGTCTGGCATTCCTGGCGCTTTATGTTTACGGTGATTGGCGGAGCCAGCCTACTCTGGTTGATTCCTTGGTGCCTGCTTGTACCTAAGCTTACACAGCACGCGGTAAGAAAGTCATCGGCTTGGGCTCCCGCTTATGCTGAACTCGTAAAA
>JAFAZU010000649.1 GCA_019239585.1 Acidobacteriaceae bacterium | reverse complement strand
GAGCTTCCGAGCGTAACCTTCTTCCCTTATTCGCATCTATGTAGCGAGACGGATTAGCACAGGCTGCTTTTCTTGACAGGTCACTTCTTTGACCTGCACGATGCCTGCGCTTCAGCTGGTGCGGGAGATCACCGCTTTAGCAGGAGCTTGGCTCCTTTGCAAAAAGTCCGCGTAGTTGATTTAGTTTTTTACGGAGAGGGAGACTGTTGTCTGTTTCCAATCGCATCTTTCGAAGTTTCATCCAAGCCGGCTTTGAGTGTTCTACTCATAAGTACGGAAACGGCAAACGTCTGGATCTGCTGAAGCAGACTCAACATGATCGTTTTGCGCTCAATGATTATGAGCGTGTTCGTCAGCTCGGAATCCGAACGGCGCGCACGGGCGCGCGCTGGCATCTGATCGAACAGCACCCCGGCGAGTATACTTTCGATTCTTTATTACCCACCCTGCATGCGGCTTACGCCACGGGAACAGAAATTCTTCTTGACTTGCTACACTTTGGCTGGCCTGACTATCTGGATATTTTTGGCCCGAAGTTTATTGACGCGTTTGCCCGTTATGTGCGCGCCTTAGCGCGTTACATGAGGCATCATCGTGAAATTTGCAGGGTCTTCGCTCCGGTTAATGAAATATCTTTCCTGTCTTGGGTGGGCGGTGATGTTGCGAACATCTTTCCGCATGCCCGCAACCGCGGCGTTGAATTGAAACGCATCTTGGTGCGGGCCGCTATTATCGCCAGCGACATCCTGCTGAATGAATTGCCAGGTGTCCGGTTGATTTCGCCCGAGCCTGTGATTCACATTGTGGGAGATTCCCAAAAACCGGGCGATGATGTAGCCGCGGAACACCACCGCCTGGCTCAGTTCGAAGTGTGGGACATGATCTCCGGTAAAGCGGCTCATGAACTTGGCGGCCGGCCGGAATATCTGGATATCATCGGAACTAACTTTTATGACCGGAACGAGTGGGTTAATTACGGTGAAACATTGACCCGCTTGGACAGCCGTTACCGTCCGTTTCACCAAATCCTTTATGAGGTCTGGGAACGTTACAAACGCCCTCTTTTTGTCTCGGAAACAGGAACCGAGAACGATGCGCGGGCCGATTGGTTTGATTACATCTGTAGTGAAGTCGAAGTAGCGCAGCGCATCGGTATCCCCGTACACGGCATTTGTTTATATCCCATTCTTAACCATCCTGGCTGGATCGATGACCGGCATTGCTGTAACGGTCTTTTTGACTATGCCGATTCATCCGGCCACCGGGAAATCTATCAACCCTTAGCGGAGGCCATTCTCCGCGCAGGAGAAAAGCTGCGGCAAAGCAGCCTTATTGCAACCCATGAACTTCAACAAAATCGACCTGATCTGCTTGTCCCATCTCCGATGGGGATTCGTGTTTCAAAGACCGCAGCATTTGATGAGCAGGTTTGGTAAAAATCGTCGCGTCTTCTTTTTTGAAGAGCCTATTTTTGAAGATGCTGTTGAGCCGTATCTGCGGACGCAAACCTGTCCGCAGACCGGCATTTACGTGCTAGCCCCAGTTCTGCCGCGCGGTCTGGATAAAGTTCAGATCAACTCGCTACAGCGAGATCTGTTGAATTCCCTTTTAAAGGAAAACAACATTCAGGACTACATCGCCTGGTATTACACGCCGACGGCAATGGAGTTTACCAGCGCCCTTGATCCCAAACTCACTGTTTACGACTGCATGGATGAGTTGTCCGCTTTCTCAGGCGCGCCCCCTTCCATGAGGGACAACGAACAGGCGCTCTTCCGGCAGGCACAGCTTGTATTTACGGGAGGAAAAAGTCTTTTCGAAGCAAAGCGTAAACAACATTCATCGGTTTATCTGTTTCCGAGCAGTGTTGACGTGGCGCACTTCCAACGTGCACGGCAGGTACGAGAACAACCGGAAGATCAGAGATCCATCGGAAAGCCCCGGTTTGGTTTTGCGGGAGTCATTGATGAGCGCATGGATATTGAACTGCTGAGACAAGTTGCGAAAAAACG
>JAFAZU010000565.1 GCA_019239585.1 Acidobacteriaceae bacterium | reverse complement strand
GTCACTTGCCCCTACCGCGCCATGGCTCACACAGTTCCGGCAGCTTGGGAGGCGCTGGGTATCGCTACTGATTTTATGCCTTCTACTATGGTGGCGCAAACCCTAGGCGTCCGGGAATTCGGATTTGGTTCGACCTTAGCGTTTCGGGCTGAAGATTTGGAGCGTGTGGGCGGGTTTGGGGCGCTTGCGGATTACATCGCGGATGATTATCAACTGGCAAAACGGATTACATCATTGGGCAAGCGTGCTTTGCTCTCGACCTATGTTGTTGAAACGTCCCTAGGGGAGGCGACGTGGAGCGGCGTGTGGTTTCATCAACTGCGGTGGGCGCGCACCATTCGCGCTTCCAAAGGCGGCGGTTATGCCGGATTGCCGGTGACGCACGCTGGCGTATGGGCTGTGGCTCTGCTCGGCATGGGAAATTGGCAAGCAGCCGCTTTCCTTTGGCTGTTGCGTGTGGCTTCGGCTTTCCTGACAGGTGGAATGATTCTGCAAAGTCCGATTGCGATGCGATTCTGTTGGATGGCCCCCGTGTGGGACATCTACGCTTTTGCGGTCTGGATAGCTTCTTATATGGGAGGGACGGTGCGTTGGCGGGATAAATCACTTAGTATTGATCGTGAAGGGCGGATTAAGGGGTAATTGGTTAGGTGCTTCTGATTCAGATCACTAAGCGCGTCGACGGAAGCAGCGTCTTGCGGTGTGTGCGTTCGGACGGCTCCGTGACTTGGCAGAAGCAAGATAGTAAGCATGCCGCTTTCTTTGCCTATCATGACCTCACTCACTTTGCGGTTGAATCGGTTCTCGGCTACCGGCAAGGATTTTTCGGGCTGATTGCGCAGGGCTGGGAGATAGAAGACACCACGGGGAAAGGTAGCCGGGGTCGTTTGCCGGATGAAGCGCTCGAAGTAGAGAATTTGGTAGGATTGCTGGACCGGGAGCGCGGAGGTTCTGCTCTCTGGTCAGTTGAGGAATTCAACGATACAGCAGCTTTACAAGCAAGCTCCACGGGGCGTACCGCACCGCGACCGTTATCTCCGGAAGACCTGGCTCAAGTGAAGGCGAAGCGCTCAGGATTGTTCTCCCAGTGGCGGGCCTTGCCCATTGGGCAGTGCCTCCAACTGCAATTTGAGCAGATATGACTCCATTACCGGAGGATTTGGTAGCGGGTGTTATCGAGAAGGGAATTAAACATCCGATCAGCATTGTGCTGCAGGAGCATTGCTATTCCGCAGCGCTGGTGCTGACGTACTCCGGTATGGACACGATGGCGTTTCTGGGCATGCCTTCCGAGAAAACATATGTGATGCGATCTGACTTTATAGCGTGGACAGAACACTACGTTCGTTCGCCGTTCCGTGAGGAAGTAAGCGCGCTTGACCTGTACGGAGCGCGTTGCAGCGTGCTGCACGGCGGAGCCGCTTCCAGGCTGAGTCAGAGCAGCGAGTGTAAAACGCTGCGGCATTCGGAGTTGCGGTTTGAAGAGCCGCTTTCACCAAAGGTGGTGATAGCTCCTGTTGGAGAACTGGTCCGGGCATTCTTTGCTGGAATCGATCAGTTCCTGCTGGACGTTTCGCAGGATGAAAAAAGGGCCAAGTCGGTTGGGCAGCGGCTCCGATACTTAATGGAAACGATGCCTTATGTCTCAGAAACAGTGGACGGAAAACGGGGCTAAAATGATTGTACGCCCGTGTTAGCCTGAATACGTCATTAAGATCAAATTTGGCCTTCCTGTCTCGTTTCAGTGTGGCCAGTGTATTCACAGGAGTTTAAGTAGAATCAATGTTTTCGAACGTTCGGAGCGCTGTGCTTCTGACGGCGGCTGCCCTGCTTCCCATGGCTGCTCGCGCTCAGGCAATTACCCCCGCTAAGGTTGCTATTATCAACGCGCAAAAGGCTGTTGCCGACACTCAGGAAATCAAGAAAGCGCAGGCTGGTTTAGAAACCAAGTACCGGCCCCGTCAACAAGCCCTGCAGAACCTTCAAAATGAGTTGCAAAGCATTCAGCAGCAACTGAATACGCCGAACCTCTCTCCTGATAGGGAAGCCCAACTCAGGGCTTCCGGCACGCAAAAGCAGAAAGAACTTCAGCGGCTTTCAGAGGATTTACAGAGCGACGTAAACGGTGAGCGGCAGGATATTCTGACGCACGCGGGCCGTCAAATGACGGATGTGGTCAAGAGGATTTGTGAAGAGCGCGGTATTGATGTAGTGATCGATATTTCCAACACAATTTACTTCAAACCTGCTTTGGAAATCACCGCCGAAGCAACTGCCGCCTACGATAAGGCGTATCCTGCAAGATAGGAGAGAAAGAGCCGGTTCGCTGTTAACCGGAGATGGCTATGGGCAGTTTCTTCCAGCAGTATGGAGTTGAAGAGGAGCGGCGGGGCCGGGTTATTAAGGCTATCGTTCTGTCCTGCCTGGGAATCGCGGTTCTTGCCATTGTTGGCTATTTTGTTCTGCACAATTATTCCGAGAAGCAGGTAGTGAATCGGTTTCTTCAGCAGATAAACGCGCACAACTACCAGGAAGCTTACCGAGAATGGGGTTGCACGGCAGCGCACCCCTGCCCGAATTACAGCTACAACCGGTTTTTAGACGACTGGGGCCCGCAAAAGAAAGC
>JAFAZU010000438.1 GCA_019239585.1 Acidobacteriaceae bacterium | reverse complement strand
ACCGCCGGCTGCCCCGCGGTGCCGTTGAAAGTCAGATTATTGAAATAAAGCTGATTGGTATTGGTCCCGCTACCCGTATCGTCCACAATCGCGAAGTTGGCGGAGTTGTAGGTTCCATTCTGCACGACAAGGTTGTTGCAAAAGGTGTTGTTGGATAGGGAGGTGCCTCCGCCTCCGGAGGCGTTCATGTCTCCGGCATTGGCATTCTCCCGGCGAAGATCCGTTTGGTTGTAGAGAATGGTGTTGTTCAGGACAGTGACGTAGCTGCTGTTATAAATGTGCAGGCCGCGGCCGCCACAATGGATGAATACATTGTCGTCGACGAGCGTACTCTGCCCGTAAGCTCCGAAAGTATCGGCGATGAAGCAGTTGCCGTCCGTGTGTTTGGAAGCTTCCGTGACGGCCGGCCCTTCGGCGCACCCCATGGCGATGTTGCGGCTGACTACAATGTGAAAACCCGGCTCCGCATCATGCGCAATCGCGCCTCCGAGATCGATGCACGAAGTCGCGGAAGAGTTGGTCCAAGCACAGTTGTACGTTGTATTGTGATAAATCAGCAAATAGTCGGATTGATAAGCTGCTATACAGGCCGATGCTGAATCATGGACGTTGCTGTTCAGTATTTTGAAAAAATCTCCCGATTCGAACTCAATTGCGTTTCCGCCACCCCCCGCATCCTGAGGAGGACCCTTGATATCGAGACCATCGAAAATCCAATAGTCGTGCGTGCCGGCGCCGCCGGAGAGATCGATTGTGTTAAATGCGCCTGGAGCCGATGGCGAGATGAACACGGTGCCAGGCCCCAGACGCGCTTTCACGACGATGTAGCCGGTCGGGGTGTCCGCGTCGCCTGACGCCGTCGCGGTAAAGCCCACATAGTGACCTGGCCCCACGAGCCCGCAAGAGCCGGGCTTGGCGATGGAGTTGAACTGGGCGAGGGTTGCGATGGGCGAGTTGGGTGTGAGACCTCTGTTGCGGTCGCTACCCCCGTTGGCCGGCATCTCGATGTAAACGTTCGTCACGCAGCGATAGTTTGGATCATTGTAACCCGTCCTGACGGGCATCGATGTGGGAATTCTGTCACCTAGCGCAATTTCGTTAGTGCCTGTGCCGAAAAGCCCGAGCACTGCGACCAGCGCAGCCAGGAAAGATAGCTTCTGTCCAGAAATCACGTGAGCCCGGCTTTCTCGCCAACAAACCAGTCTTGTGCGGCGCCGAGCCTTTCGGAAGCTGTTTCGATCGGTGCTTCAAATCCAAGCCGTGCCGGGAATTTGGGCCGCAAATTTCGCAGTCCACGATAGGCGGTCTCGGCGAGGCCAAGGGATCGTGGCAGCGCGCCGGCGCCGGAACATTCGAAAAAGCCTGGCTCCGTGAAGTCGATCCCGTTGAGCCCCTTTTTAAACGTGTACACCCCGGGATTGCCCTTGGGATCAATCCCGCCCGTATCGAACCAGGACTTGCCGAGCTTGGTCGCGTCTTCGATCATGCGCCAAGACAAAGCACGGGAGGCATTGATCGAACGGCCTTCATCGTTGGTGGCCGCGAGCAGCGACCCGAAAATGCCGCCCGCAACTGCGCAGAGATGCGCTGAGACCGGGCGACCTTGAAAATAGGCGAGAAAGAGCTTGAGTCGCTCTTGTGGCGCGGCTCTCGCTTGGACCCGGGTAAAAAACGCGACATCCCGCGAGGAGCGGAAAGACTTCTTATCCTCCAATGCCTCGAGCATCGGTGCCATGATCGCAAACCGCGCCGGATCAGATGTTTCAACGATGTCGATTTTTAATTTTTCTACCTGCGCCAGTTTATTGCGCCATTTGCCGTCGAGACTTTTCCGAATGGCGGCAAGGGGGCGAGCGGTGTCAAGCATAATCGTACGGCGTGCCGATCTGTCGAGGCGTTTGAATCCGGATTTGCCAAGAAGTTCAGCCATCGCCGGTTCCGCCAGCGAGGCGGCATCGGGTGGGACAAGCCGCAAGCTCAGTTTACGTTCCTCGACATAATGACGGCGCAGCGCGCCGAGGCTGTCCGTCAGAGCTCCTGGTGAAAGCTTGGCGTCAACCATCGTAAGGGGACCATGAAAAATGAAGGCAACCCCCATGCGCAGGAAAGGTAGTTTCTTGACGCGGACGGCACAGGCGGCAATTGACGCACCAGCATGGTCGAGCGTCACGAATTCCATTTTCGCCGACACATCTTTTGCCGCCTCGAACGCGAAAGATGGACACTGCCGATAATTGAAGTCGTGAAAACCCGCCGCGATTTCCGTCCAAGAAGCGGCGTCATGGTGCACGATTTGCAAGTGGGAGGTGGATGTCATGCAGACTACTTTAAGGAGAAGTCGTCCTTTGCCAAAACGCTAGCGCCGCTTGCGGCTTTTTTTATGGTCAGTATTTCCGGTAAGGCCGAGGAACGGTGTAGATCATGACAAGTCCTGCGACATGATCTCAGATGCCGATCCCAAATGGCATGCGCATCGAATTTTTTGGAAATCTTCCCTCATCGCCCAGGGTTGCAAGGTTGTCATCCTTAGGGCGAGGGCGGCGGTGGTATGGATCATTCTGGATCGAGGCACCCTTCGAACGAAGAAAGTTGCAATCGGCGTGGCTTCGTGGACGGACGCAATGTTTTGCGAACCAGTTGAATCGAGAATCGACAACACGATCACCGTCCTCGCTGCACGCGGCTGTCGTACTGTCCGAAATGCAGAGCTTCGGTTGCCCTAGGCGGAATGCCCACAGCTCTCAGGAAGCGAAAACGAACTTCCCTCAACAAGGTCGCGGA
>JAFAZU010000400.1 GCA_019239585.1 Acidobacteriaceae bacterium | reverse complement strand
CCAAATCCGCCGGGTATCAGGTACACCAACATCGAGAGCGCGACCACGCCAAGCAGCACACCAAGCAGAATGCGCACACTTTTCTCTCGGCTGCGAAATAAATCAAACATAACTGGGAAACGGAACTCCTACGATTCAGGTTCTTCTCTGGTCTTGACCGGCGGAAAGCGCAGTCAGAAGACCTTCCTCATTAGTGTATCGAAGTGAACAGGGACCCTGGTGTTCTGGGAGTCTTACCGGTACTGATACCGCCTGCATCCGGGACAGACTTGTGCGAAGCTAGTTTTATCTGCACCAATGATCGGCTTTAGAAGTTTGAACAATCCGCAATGCTGCTCCAAGTGTGGATCACAGCAGATTACCAGGTCACATCGTAAGAACCCGCTGGAAATTGCTTTGAGCTTTGCGGTTCTGCCGTGGCGCTGCCGCGTGTGCTACAACCGTTTTTTCCGGCACCGTCGTTTTCAACCAGCCCCCATCGCGCCGAGTATGGCAAAAGTAAGCGAAGATACGAAGGCTGCGTCAACAACAGCGTAAAGCTACTTACTATCGGCGAATAAGTCGCGCCAGGATTCATCGAGGGTGATCCACTGTTCTGACTCGATGTCCCAGCTTGAGGCCAGTTCCGGCACGTGCAGAACTCCGTGCCCCTCGCTGCACAGCAGTTCCGTTCCAGACCAGTTCAGCAGCAGACAGCCAGGGCAGCCAATCCGCACCGGCGAACACAATAGCCGCAGGCATTCCTTACAGCGCGCCCGCTGATCCGCAATCGACCAGAACAGGACGCCCATGGCTCCAACGATGAAGAACCACACCAGGAACAGACCGCTGGCTGCATCTTTTGAGGCAAACAGGATCGATGTCTGCGGCCGGCTCCATTCCAATCCCGCGAGCAGAACCAGCAAAAGCGCCAGTCCCGCTTTCGCAGAAAAGTAGCCGAGCTTCCGTAATGTGGCGAAACGATACGCCGCAGTCCAGGAACGCCGCACATTGCGAAACCGAACCCGGCACACGCAGACCGCCATCAGCACCGCCACCAAAACGGCAATTCCGAAAAATTGAACGGGCGCCCAGATAGCATGCGAGAGATACTCCACCCGTAACTGCCCGGCCAGGAAGTAGTAACAGGATTCTTCGGCAATCTTGACGAGCTCATGATAAAGCCGCGTCTTAATGATATTCGGCTTGGCGCGTGCGACCACCATCACGCGCTTGCTGCTCATCGATTGATGAATAAGCAAAGCTACCGGCTGTCGTGACAAGAAGTAGAAATGCTTGGGCAGCACAGCGACGACCGGAAACCACTCGCTTCCGAGCTTCATGAAAGAGCCAATCACCTTACGGTGATTCCCAGCAGCCGCTTTCCAGGTCGGGTAATCAATCACGAGCGAACGGGAATCGCTGCCTCGGGCATTCGGTAGTTCGCCAAGGCTTGGGCGCACCTGTAAAACGCTAAAAATGCTCGGCTCTGTATCAATAACTAGCGGGCTTAAGCCTCCGAGAGCGGAAGAGGATAGGTGTCTACGATCAATGTTAAACGGCGCTACTGCTTCGAGAAGCTTGCTGTTCTGAGCCCACGCAGGCACAACGTCAGAAGGCAGTCCTTTGTCTCGCGCTCCAAGCAGCGAATGCATCCATACAAAAACCTGCTGCGATTCTTCCTTCGATGCCCCGGTAAATAAGAGGCGTGTTGCGCTGAAACCGGAGGTCATGCATCCAATCAGTACCACTCCCGCTAACAGCACAGCCAGCGTCGTCCAAGGCGATCGTACCGACTCGCGCCAGCGTTTATTGGCTTCCGGATAAGACCGGTATTGAGAGAAGGCATCCGGGACGGCTCGGGCGCAATCCCGCAACAAACGAATTAATTCGGGACCATTCCACGCACCGATATCAATAAAAAATCGCCACTGGTGCCAGACTTTGGCCATCCATTCGCGTTTCCAATCCGCTCTCATGTCCGGCGGCACAAGAAATGCAGCCAAGCCGATCATCACTTGGCATAACTTCACAACAAACGGTATTCGAACTTCGCCTGCCATCGCCCTCTATCGCCTCGGCCAAAGCCCTCTTTGTACATTCTCTCACTGCGCTGAAGGAGAGTGTCGGACTTATCCATCGCCTGTATGAATCCTACACCCGTTGAAGCGAGCCTTGCGCTTGAAATTCGGGAATCATCAAACTAGCCGACTGAGAAGCTGGAGATAGATTCAGTCCCGCAAAATTCCTGAACCTTTATCGCCGCCTACAACAGTGAGATTTGTTAAGAGCGGCTAACAAATCGGCTGCATTCACAAAGAATGCAGCCCTGAAGTTTGGCCTTTCAGGCCGCTGCCTTTCGAACCAATCGTTCGTGGTTTGTTTCCAGATCAAATTCTTCCAGCACCTTGGACTGTTGTACGATC
>JAFAZU010000393.1 GCA_019239585.1 Acidobacteriaceae bacterium | reverse complement strand
GGGAGAATTCGAGCGCTGGCTACACAGGGCGCGTTGGATCTTTTGCGAAAGACACTGCTCGCAAAGCAATAGCGCTGGATCTACTGGGGGGAGGCAAGTTGCGGAAACTCGCCGCCATTTGCTTCGGTTGCTTTGGTCGAAGCAGGGATATCGATATTGGCGATGGGAATCTTTTGAACAGGCCGCTTGGAAAAGTTCCAGAACATCTGATTCATCACGGCATAACTTTCAACCGATAACTGCTGGCCATCCCGCAAAACCAGAGTCACTGGAGGCGTCGGCGGTCGTTGTTCAGGAGCAGCGCTGACGGACGGTGCAGGAGTAGGATTAAGAGCTGGCGGCTGTGGCTGTGCGTTGCTGTTCTTCATCTCCTGAATCTGAGTAGCGAGCTGCTCTACTTGCTGGGCTAAGGCATTCTGGGACTCCGCAAGAGCTTGGGCATTGGGATCAACAGGCGGCGGTGCGGAATCATTATAGCTTCCGAAAGACGAAAAGAAGGGGTCCACGAAGGTTGGCAAATACAAGGGAGGTGCCACGAATCCTGGATAGTACCGCGAACCGTATCTGCCATAAGCGCTTTCGTGATAAGACGTCTCCCGATGTCCTGCTGAATAATCGCGCGAACCGCGTGTGCCATTACTGCCTTCGTGATAAGACGTCTCCCGATGTCCTGCTGAATAGTCCTGCGAACCACGTGTGCCATTAATGGACCTTAAAGCGCCGGGCCGGATACCCGTATAGGAAGCGGCAGGGGGATTTAAACCAACGGGCGCTGGAGTAAAGCGAGTAGATAAAACGGAGGAACCTGGAGTCAGAGCAGGGCCGACCAGTCCGGAGCGCACCGCGCCACGCTGCGCAGATAAAGTTGAGGTCCATGCAAATCCCAGTACTGCTGTCAAACCAACAATGCGTACAAATTGCATCAATGCCTCCTTACTTTTAGGATAGCGCCATTTTAAGGTGAAACGTACAGCGTGTTCATATTAACTCCCATACGGTTTCTAACCAGAGCCGCTAATAAGGGGACCGGCTTCTCTTCCCTCCAAACGTGGGCAGCGGCTTGTTGGAAATTACACGAATTTTCTTCCTAGTTTCAGTACGCTCATGACGGAAAGGCTTTCTGTTCTACCCTAGAGTTGGCCATGAACCCCCACCTTCGCCTGGCTTGGACACAAATCGTGACGGCGGACGACTATGAGGAACACATGACGGCAATCGGTCAGGCTCAGGCAGCGGCCGCCCTCACGCAATCGATAATTCAGGCCACTACTCCGCTGGAGGGCGCCCGTCTCGTGATCGTCGGAGCCGGGACGGGCCAAATGCTCGATTTCATGGACGCTTCCCTATTGCGCCCTTTCCAAATCACCTGCACGGACCTGAACCGGAGTTTTCTCCTCCGTTTGGAAGAGCGGCTCACGAGGTACGGTCTCCAAGCTACAATTCTCGAAGACGATATCGAACAGACAGCGCTCCCACCCGGTCCGGATCTCCTTCTGGCCACACTCGTGTTAGAACACATTGAGTGGCGTCGAGGGGTCAAAATGTTTGCGGATCTTCGCCCCCAGACGTGCGGCGTCATCCTGCAAGAGAACCCGGTGGGTATGCTTTCTGCGGTCACGCCCGATCGCCAGGTTCCACCATCGATTGCGAAGGCGGTCGAGATTGCCCATCCCACTCTTGTTCCACAGACGGAACTCATCGCGGCATTTGACGGACGTGGGTACGAATGCAGAGCTCGTGACACGCAGGAAGTTGCTGACGGCAAGCGGCTCATTGCGATGCGATTTGCGCCTCGTATGAGCCACCGGCGTAAAGATTACTCCGCCTGAGACCAGCCCGAACTGAACGAGATGCCTGCAACGTCCCCTACCGCGCCGAAGAGCTGCTGAAAATCCGGCACAGACCTCGCCTTCGCGCGCGCTCCGGCCTCCGCTTCGGCATAACGCTTTTTGTTGAGCGCGACAGCTTCCACCGCCCGCAGCAGATAATTGCCGCTTTCGCGTTCCTGCGCTCCCGTGGCGCGGTCAAACGCCAGCAGTCCCTTTGCGTCTTCGACGACACGCTTGAGATCCGCTCCTGTGAAGCCCTCGGTCGCCGCTACGACCGCTTCATAATCGCTCGACTGAAACACAACAGCGGTCTTTTCAATGTGCTGCGCCAGGATCGTACGGCGCGCCGTGGCATCGGGCAACTTCATTTCGAGCCAAAGTTCGACTCGCCCCGAACGCACCAGCGCGAGCGGAAGGTGGCCCACGTCCATCGCGGTCATCATCACGCAGACTCGTCCCGCGCTCTCGCTCTCCAGTCCGTCGAGCATAGTCAGCAGATACCGGTACAGACCGTGCTCCTGGCCGCCCTCGAAAATGGCGTCCGCATCATCGATGAAAATCACTGCCGGGGCGTTCTCCCTGGCCGCCTCAAACACGTGATGCACGCGAGCATAAAACTCCCCCGTTCCAGCAATAAACGTCCCGTCAATCAGAAAGAATTTTCCCTTCAGACGGTGTGCGAGAGCTCTCCCCACTGTCGTCTTTCCGGTCCCGGGCGGTCCATACAAGAGCACGCCGCGTTTGGGGCGGAGGTTCAGCTCGTTCGCCAGTTGATCGTTTTCCAGCGGCAGTGCAATGTAAGTTTCAAGATTGCGGACCACGTCCTCTACGCCCACCAGTTCCCGTAGCGTGACCTGTTGCACTTCCTCCAGATCGACATTGCTTGTCAGCCGCTGCAGCCGCAGATAGTCAATTAGCTTGTCGGTGTCGATTTGCAGCTCGAAGCGCAACAGCCATTCGCATGCCGCACGCAGTTGATGTCCATTCAGCTTCGGCGCAAACCGAAAGACTTTCTCGAAATTTAGTGCGCGGCTTGCTTCGCCCAGGCAGTTCACAGCCACCACGCTGTAATCCTCAGCTCGAAACCGCCCGATTTCGGCTTTCACGGCCCTCTGGTAAATGGGGCCGGGCAGCATTCCAGAATAAGAAAAGATGATTTTTCTTCCCGAACGCGACGCATGCTCGCAAAGAGCCAGACAGACCCCGTCCAGCCATCGCAGTCGCGGGTAGCCATGATGGCAACAAACGGTGGATTGAAGAAGTTCGAAATCGTCTACAAAGACGAGACCGTCGTGCTCGAGCGCCTTCAGAATAACGGTGAGCGCACTTTCCTCAAGCGCGAGAGGATGGCGTCTGTTTGTCTCTTCTAGCAAATGGGAGATTCTAATGAGGCTCCCTCCGAGTTCACGTTGAACGTCCGAGAGCACTGTACTTTTTCCGCGCCCAGTTTCCCCGCCGAGCGCCACTACCGAAGCGACTTCTAGCCCCTTTTTCAGGGCCTCACGTGCGGCAGTTTGCGTGGGAGTGAGTGCTGAGTGACGCTGATTTGGTTCAGGGTTCATGACCATACTTATTGTATTGATCGGGTTATGTTGTCTTTTAGGCATTTAATCTCCATGCGCTCCGGAGCGAAGTGCGGCCACGCCCGGCAGCTTAGCGCCGTTAAAATGAAAGTTCCATGCGTATCGCTCTTGCCCAGATCAACAACACGGTTGGAGATCTGGAAGCTAACAGTGCCAAAATCCTTGAGTTTGCCCGCCGCGCCCAGGAAGCGGGAGCCGAGCTGGTGGCCTTTCCTGAACTGGCTTTGACCGGCTATCCTCCGAGAGATTTGGTCGAGAAAGACTCATTTCTGGATCGAACTGCCGATGCTCTCAACGGCATTGCCCAGGAATCAGCGGCGCTGGATTTAACGCTGGTTGTCGGTTACGTTGGCTGGTCGCCCGCCAACTCAGCGATTAAAGCGCAAAATGCAGCGGCGGTCATCGAAGGCGGAAAGGTTGTTTTCTGCCAGTGCAAGATGCTGTTGCCGAACTATGACGTATTCGACGAAGCGCGCTACTTCCAGCCAGCCCAAAGGCAGAGCATCTGTACAATCCGGGGAATGCGCGTGGCCTTGGCCATTTGCGAGGACGCCTGGAATGATAAGCAGTACTGGGAGCGGCAGCGTTACACCCGTGATCCAATTGAAGAACTGGTGCGGGCTGGCGCGGACCTCATTCTGACGATCAACGCGTCGCCCTGGAACATCGGCAAACGCAGACAAAGGGAAGCCATCTTTCGGGCCACGTCGCAGCGCTTCGGATTGCCGCAGATTTATGTTCACATGGTAGGCGGCAATGATCAGTTAGTGTTCGACGGCACCAGTTTTGCTATGACCGCCCAGGGTGAGATTGGGGCCAAAGCGAAATCCTTTGCGGAAGATTTAATTCTTTTCGATACCGAAACCGGCACGGGGGATTGCCACGGGACGTTTTCCAACCCTGACGAGGCAGCTTACGAAGCACTAGTTCTCGGTACGCGCGATTACATTCGCAAATGCGGATTTCGGAGTGTGCTGATTGGATTGAGCGGCGGTATTGATTCCGCCCTGGTTGCCGCTATAGCTGTAGAAGCGGTCGGGAAAGAAAACGTTATAGGCGTAGGCATGCCCGGTCCTTACTCTTCAGGACACAGCTTGGATGACGCTCGTACGCTGGCGCAGCAATTGGGAATACGCTTCGATGTGGTGCCTATTAAGTGCGGCTATGACGCAATGATTCATACCCTGAGCGGTTTGTTCGCTGGATATCAGGCGGATACAACGGAAGAAAATTTACAATCGCGCCTGCGCGGCATGGTGCTGATGTCTCTCTCCAACAAATTTGGATCCTTGGTGCTGACTACAGGCAACAAAAGTGAGCTGGCAGTGGGCTACTGCACGTTGTACGGCGACATGTGCGGCGGGCTGGCAGTCATCAGCGATGTGCCGAAAACAATGGTGTACCGCTTGGCGCGATTGGCAAACAAGCGTTATGCCCAACGCGGATTGCCGCTGCCCATTCCAGAGAGTACTCTGACGAAACCCCCTTCGGCAGAACTGCGGCCTGATCAAAAAGACACTGATAGTCTTCCCGAATACGACGTGCTGGATAGAATTCTGGTCGATTACGTCGAACAATATGAGTCTGTACCGGAGATTACGCAAAAGGAAGATATTCCTGAGGATCTTGTGCGCGACATCGTCCGCAAAGTAGATCGCAATGAATACAAGCGCCAGCAAGCCGCACCTGGTCTAAGAATCACGTCCAAGGCGTTCGGTATCGGACGCCGGTTCCCGATTGCTCACAGGTTTACTGAATGAAAATTCTAATGTTTTTGTCACTGGTTGCGACCGGTGTGTTTCTGTTGCAGGAAAGCGGTCCGCCAACCACGCCGCAGCAAAAAGTGGGGCGTTTAGCGGATGGCGGATTCCTGCTCAACAGCGGATGGACCATCCGGCCCGTTGGCGAGCAGGTGCCAGTAGATACCTTCCCCATGAGTAGTGCGGTTTCAAGCAATGGCAAGTACTTGCTCGTACTGAACGGCGGCTATAATCCGCCTTCGGTCAGCGTGATTGATATCGCCGCCCGGCGTGAGTTGGGAAGAACGGCATTGCCGGATGCCTGGTTGGGCTTAACTTTTGGACCGAAAGGCAACACGGTTTATGTAGGCGGCGGGAGTAAGGGCACGATCTATGAGCTTACGCTGAACGCCGAGAATGGTGCGTTGACGCGCACCCGGGAGTTTACAGCAATCAGCAACGGGGGTAAAGGAGCGCCGTTTATCGGGGATGTGGCTGTTTCGCCAGACGCTCACCTGTTATATGCAGCGGATCTCTATAATGACGGCATCGCAGTTGTGAATTTGCAGTCCGGTCAAGTCATTGACCACTGGAAAACCGGACGGCGGCCTTATCGTATTTTGGTCGCACCGGGAGGCAGGCGGCTATTTATCAGCAGTTGGGCGGATGGTACGGTTACGCAACTGGATGCAAACAGCGGCACGGAGATTTCAAAGACGCGGGTAGGTCCCCATGCGACCGATATGCTTCTGCTTTCGAAGCCTGCCCCGACAGAAGAAGGCAGGACAGAGAACATTGCCCGCTTGTTTGTAGCGGCATCTAACACCAACAACGTGTACTCATTCGGAGTGACGCGCGAGGGGAATTTGACTCCCCTGGAAACAATCAACCTCTCGTTGACTCCTATGCATCCGCTCGGGATGACACCCTCGGCCCTGGCAGTGGATGGAGGCGGGAATCGGCTTTTCGCAGTTTGCTCAGACGCCAATGCCGTGGCAATGGTGAACATTTCACAACCGCAGAGTAGCGTGCTTGGATTTATTCCAACAGGCTGGTATCCCACGACGGTTACAGCATTACAGGATGGTGGCCTCGTTATTCTGAATGGCAAGGGTCTGGGGAGCCGGGCGAATCCGGACGGACCAGTTCCGACAAAAAAGAATCAGCCGCTCTATGAAGGTGGTCCGGTGGTCTCGCCAGGGTACGTGGGACACATTCAGACTGGCACGGCTCAGTTTGTCAAAGCTGTTGCGGACGAAGACGTATCGGCGTACACCGAAACAGTGCGCCGCAATTCGCCTTACCGGGATGAAATGATCTATGGCCCGATTGAAGACGAACAAACGGCATTTTTTGCCAATACGCAAGGGCACGCTTCGCCCATTCGGTATGTTATTTACGTCATTAAAGAAAACCGGACTTACGATCAGGTGCTTGGTGATTTAAACAAAGGCAACGGAGATCAATCACTAACTCTCTTCGATGAGCAGATCACGCCGAATCTGCACCAACTGGCGCGGGACTTTGTGCTTTATGACAATTTCTACGAAAACGCGGATGTCAGCGCGGAAGGCCATAATTGGGCGGCAGCGGCGATTGCTCCGGACTACACAGTGAAAACTTGGCCTAATGAGTATGCGGGCCGTAAGAAAAACTATGATTTTGAAGGCGGAGAACCGGCAAACACACCCCCCGCGGGCTATATCTGGAACAATGCGCTGCAAGCTGGAATCACGGTCCGCAGCTATGGAGAGTGGGCGCAGAATATTCCTTTGAAGCAGGTCACCGGAACGCGTCAGATTGCGAAGTTGCGCGATCCGGCGCTAACTCCCTATACGGATATGAACTATCGCGGCTTTGATCTGGAGTATTCCGATGTGGACCGGGCGAAAGAGTTCATTCGTGAATGGAAGGAGTTTGAAGCAAAGGGGCAAGCCCCTCAAATCAGCATCGTGCGGATGGGGAACGATCATACATCAGGAACCAAGGCAGGCGCTTTAACGCCCCTGGCTCTTAACGCCGACAATGATTATGCAGTGGGGCTGCTGACCGAGGCGGTTACACACAGCAAACTCTGGAATTCGACCGCTATCTTCATCATTGAGGATGATTCCCAGAATGGGCCCGATCATGTTGACTCGCATCGCGCACCGGCCTGGGTGATTTCGCCCTATACCCAACGCAGCGCGCTGGATTCAACTATGTACAACCAGACGAGCGTGCTGCGAACGATAGAGTTGATTGTTGGCCTCCGTCCACTAACGCACTTTGACGCGGCAGCGCGACCTATGTTCGCCTCCTTCAGCCGCCAGCTCAATACAAAACCGTATACTGCTATCACGCCTAAGACGTCATTGACGGAGCGCAATCCTGGAAGCAACGTGGGCGCGAAGGAATCGGCGCAAATGGATTTTTCGGACCCCGACCGTGCTGATGATGACAAGCTGAATGACGTGCTCTGGAGAGCCGTTAAACACTCTACGCCACCGGCTCCGACCCGTAGCAGCTTTGCGCGTTAACAGTATCGGTCAGAATTACAGCCCCAAATAGTTGCTGCCTTCATAAGGCGCGGTCATTTGGAAGACCGCAGCCTGGCCGCGATGGTTTGCAGCGGTGAGGTAACGCGTTAACTCTTTGATCGCATAACTCCATGGAGCGCATCCTGCAGCGCATTATATACAGTGAGTACCATTAACCGAACAAATCGGTACTGTATGGTCCAATGACGTTGGATTGGCTCTTGCGAGGCCTATATTGATCCCTTGCTCCCTCACCAAACCAGTACTTTACTGCGTGGCTTGGTCCTATGCTCCACCTCCCGCCTTACTCCTCAGAAATGCACTCAGGCAATAGCAGTAACAGTGCTGTTCCTGGGATGCTGAACGTGAACAAGTGTAAGCGTCAAAGCAAACACAGGGTTGACACAGAGCCAGCTGGACGGGGTACTACCGACGAGCAGCCCAAGCTGCCGGTGTGCGGTCTTTCAGATGCTGGATGGACCAGTGTGCCAGGCCGGGTAAGATGTCGGCCAGGTAGTCACGGACAGGAATCTGCAGACGGCGGCAGCTTTCGACAATGGAAAGAATGGCCGCCACTTTCGGTCCGGCTTGCGGGCTGCCGACGTGAATCCAGTTCTTGCGGCCGAGCGCAATCGGGCGCATCGAGTTCTCCGCCAGATTATTGCTGAGTCCCAACTCCGGATACTGGAGAAAGCGTGTTAGTTTCGGCCACAGCGCGAGGGTATAGCGGGCGGCCTTGCCGAGGGCGCTCGCCGGTAGAGCCTGGGCCAAGGCGGCTTCGATCTGCGGCTGCAAACGAGAGAGCAAAGGCTGTGTCCGTTCGAGACGCAGTTTGTGGCGAGCGGTTTGATCGAGAGAGGCAGCACGCGCCTCGGCATCAACGGCAAACAAGTCGTCGATCTGTGACACCAAACGCGCGGCCACACGATCTTCGGGATGAAGTTTCAGAGCCTCCAGGAATTTTCTTCGAGCATGCGCCCAACAGCAAGCATGCACCATCTTCGGCCCGCCGACCTGTTCATAGGCAGCATAGCCGTCGCTTTGCAGAAGGCCTTCAAACTCCTGCAAGAACCGTTTCGGCCCGTCGCGGCCGCGCCCGAGTTGAAAGTCGAAGACGACGCTACCTCCCGGTCTGCCGTATTGCCATAGAAAGGCCTGATGATGTTTACCTCGCTTATCGTGCATTTGCACCGCCACCGGGGTTTCATCGGCTTGCAGATACGAACTGTGGAGTAGTTCCTGACCGACGGCGGTGGCGATGGGAATGAATAACTCGCCCACGCGCATCACCCAGCCGTCCAGCGTCGCGCGGCTGATCTCCAGGCCCGTATCCCGCGCCAGCATCGCGCTTTGCCGGTACAACGGGAGGTGGTCGCAATATTTAGCGACCACCGTGTCGATCACCACCCGATCACTGACCAAGCCTTTGTCGAGAATGCGGGCGGGCAAGGGTGCGGCGGTGACGCCCTGTTCCGGACAAAAGCGGCAGGCGCGCTTTTCGCGCTTGGTCACGCGCACAAAATACTGCGCCGGTTCTACGTCGAGTTGCTCGCTTTGCTCGTAGCCGATGACGGTGGTTTCTCCTCCGCACGCCTGACAGGTACATTGTTCCGGCGGACAGGGCAACACCTGTTCTCGACGGGGCAAATCAGCCGGCAACTCCTGCCGGCCCGGATGCGCACGGCGTTCCCGGGCACGCACCAGAGCTGGTTCAGCGGCATGTTCACTTTCGGCTTCGACTTCGGTATGGCTGACGCCCGGCTCCCACTCCAGTAACTCCAGTTGCGTGTCATTCAGCTTCTCGCTAGCCGGTCCGTACTTGGCAAGCAAGTGCAGACGCCAACGCTCTTCGAGCACTTGGATCTTCAGTTCCGCCCATTGCAGTTGTTGTTGGAGTTGCCGAATCTGCTCAGCTTCCGAAAGAGAGGGAGAGAAGGAAGAGCTCACGCGAGTAAGAAACAAGGTAACCGATCACGCGGCCCAGAAGCAACTGTTTTTACACAGCAGCTGTTGGCTGCTCGGCGGCGATAGCCCGATGCCAGCGCCGGCGTTCGGTTTGTCGTAAGTCGATGCCGCCCAGCAGCAAGGCCAACTCTTCCGGGCTGAGTACGACCTTGACCGAGGCGCGATCGGCTTCGGGCCAGCGGAAACGGCCCTTGTCCAAACGCTTCGCACACACCCACAGTCCGCTGCCGTCGTAGAACAAAAGTTTTAGTCGGTTGCGTCGCACGTTGGTAAACAAGAACACATGGCCACTCAGAGGATTGCACAACAGCTGGTCACGCACCAATCCATACAGTCCTTCAAAGTTTTTACGCAGGTCGATGGCCCCCGCCGCTACATAAATGCGGGTGGCTGATCCCAGGCTGAACATCGCCTTAGCTGGACTCCAACGCTTGGATGAGTTGCTTCAGGGTGATCGCAGCAAAGCCGCGCTTCACTTCAATCCGACGCCCATG